>NZ_JBQQCG010000241.1:0-940 GCF_052245575.1 Streptomyces sp. 2A115
CCGGCAGTACCGGTGTATTGGCGCTGGACGCCGACCGTGCCGGTGCCCTTCTTCACATCGCCGGTCTCGTCGACGACCAGCACCGCCCGGTCGTCGTGCAAGTGCTCCACCACGTAGCCGCACACGTCGTCGCGGACCTGATCGGCATCCCACTTGGCCCTGCCCAACAGGTGCTGCATGCCGTCCGGAGTGGTCTCGCCAGCCCACTCGGCGATGGTCCAGCCGTTCTTGCGCGGCAGGTCGGCCAATAGACCGAGCACCAACCGCGCCGCCCTGCGGCGGGGTTCGACCCGGGCGAAGCGCCCCGCGATCCGGCCCATCAGGCCCTCGAACGCGTCCCGCCAACGGGCGGGTTCTATGCTGTGACCCGCGGCCACCGTCTCTTCGTCAGTCCACACAACTCACGATGATCAACGGTGGCCGCACCCGTCTCCACAACGCGTCAGGGTCGCGCAGTTCCGCCTGCCGTCCTGAGTCAGGAGGACATGTGCAACGTGGCGAAGTCTGGTGGGTGGAGTTCGACGAGCGGCGGCTGGTCGTACTGCTGGCGGCAGACGACGCGTCCAGGATCCGGGCGATGCAGGTCGTCACTCCTGCGGGCGTCGACATCAGCGGTCTGGGCGTCGAAGTGCAAGTAGGTGCCATGGAAGGACTGCCCTTTGAAGGCGTGCTGCGGTTCGCGTTCCCGCGCCCGGGCTTTACCCCCTGCACGTGGCTGACCACCGTTTCCCAGGACGACCTGATCGAGCGGGCGGGCGTCCTGTCCTCCGCGAAGCTCAGCGAGATTGAGGACGCCCTCCGTCTCGGCGAACAGGCGAAGGAACGGACCCCGGCGACAACCGCGAAGCTCAGCGAGATAAGGGACGCCCTCCGGCTCGGTGAACTCGGGTAGGCGGAGAGGCGCCACTCACCATCGAGATCACGATCTACGGCTGGAGTA
>NZ_JBQQCG010000242.1:0-910 GCF_052245575.1 Streptomyces sp. 2A115
CGAACGCACCCTGCAGGGCACGGGCGCCGAGCATCATCGCCTCGTTCGTGGCAGCGCCGCCGAGGGCGGACGCGGCGGCGAAGCCGACCAGACCGGCGACGAAGGTGCGCTTGCGGCCCCACAGGTCCGCGATACGGCCGCCGAAGAGCAACAGACCACCGAAAGCCAGCGCGTACGCCGTGATGACCCACTGGCGGTTGCCGTCGGATATGCCCAGGTCCTGCTGGGCGGACGGCAACGCGATGTTCACGATGGTCGCGTCCAGCACGACCATCAGCTGGGCGAGCGCGATGAAGCTGAGCGCTTTCCAGCGGTTGGAATGGGAGTCGGCTGCCGCCTTGGCGGTGGCCTGAGCTGTTTCAGACATGGGGATACCCACTTCGGGACTTTCGTGGCGAAAAACGATGAGAGAAGTTCAGAGAGACAAAGCTGGAGATGAAGAGCGAGACAGCGAGACGTCGGGACATCGAGACAGGGACAGGGACAGGGACCGCTCGTCATCGTCGACGGCCGAAAGCGTTGTACGAGGTGGTTACTGGTTGCGACTACTGACCGGCGCGGAGCGCCGAGCGCCGAACTAATCGATATCGATCTGACCGACCGGATCAGTCACGCTCGTCGCATGTCCTCCACGGTCACGGCCGATCCGGGCAGTACGGAGCGGGCGGGTGCTCGCAGACCATCCAGGAACATCTGCAGATGACGGTGCACGCAGCGGTCGATGCCCTCGCACTCGGTGCCTGGCAGCGGCCGGGTGTCCAACGCCTCCACCGATATGGGGGCGGTTCACTGTCTGCAGGTCTCAGCCGGCGAGCTTGTTGGTCTTGCGGATCGCTCCGTCGAAGACCCCGGCGGGAAGGATACGGTGCGCCGCGCTGAGGAGCCGGGCGCTCTTGCCGGCGGTGTACCG
>NZ_JBQQCG010000243.1:0-881 GCF_052245575.1 Streptomyces sp. 2A115
CCCAACCCCGGTTCGACGGAAACTCACTCACCGCGTCCACACCGTCCGCGACCAACCGCCACAGATCATCGGGCGACGCCACCCCACCCGGATAACGGCACGCCATCCCCACAATCGCGATCGGCTCCGCGGACGCGTCGGTGGCGGCGACGATCGTCGAAGCCGATTCGCCCTCCTCGCCGAACAGTTCCCTCGTGAGGTGCTGGGCGAGGGCGGTGGGGTTGGGGTAGTCGAAAACGAGGGAGGTGGGCAGCTTGAGCCCGGTGGCCTGACCGAGCTGGTTGCGCAGTTCCACCGCGGTCAGCGAGTCGAAGCCCAGTTCCTGGAACGGGCGGTCGGCGTCGATCGCACCGGCATCGGCATGTCCGAGTACGCCGGCGACCTGACCGCGTACCAACTCGGCCAGCGCCTTCTCGCGCTCGGCCGGGTCGAGTGCGGTCAGTCTCTCCGCCAGCGCCGACCCGCCCTGTGCGCCTGTGCCCGCTGTCTTGCGTCGTGTGGTGGCGGGGGCCAGGCCGCGCAGGATCGGCAGGACCTGGTCACCCTGGCGGCGCAGCACCCCGGCATCCAGGAGCGTGGCGGCCAGCACCGGCCGCCCACCCGCCAACGCGGCATCGAACAGACCCATCGCATCCTCGGCCGGCAACTCGACCAGACCCAGGCGTGCGACGCGTCGGAGATCCGTGTCGTTCAACTGACCGCTGATCGTGCTCGCCTGTGACCACAGACCCCAGGCCAGCGAGGTAGCCGGCAACCCCTGCGCATGCCGGTGCTGGGCCAGCGCGTCCAAAAACGTGTTGCCCGCCGCGTAGTTGGCCTGGCCCGCATTACCGATCAGACCCGCGATCGACGAATACAGCACGAACGCCGACAACCGCAGA
>NZ_JBQQCG010000244.1:0-879 GCF_052245575.1 Streptomyces sp. 2A115
TGGTGTACGGGATCAGCGGCTGGGAGTGCGCGGGCGTCTGCCCGGGGCGCACTTCCACGGATGGGTACCGCTCCCTGAACAGGAGGTGGGCCACCGCGTAACTCTCCTTGGTGAACAGCCAGTTCAACCATGAGGAGTGCACGATGGCCCTGTCCCAGTCTGAGCTGATACGGCTGCTTGAGTCACTACGCTCGACCGACGGAATCGAGCTCATTCGCGCCATCGCCGAGCGGATGGTGCAGGAGCTGATCGAGGCCGAGGCGAGTGCCCGCATCGGCGCGGAGTGGAACGAGCACACGCCGACGCGGACCAACGTCCGCAACGGGCACCGGGAGAAGGTGCTGACCACACTGGCCGGCGATCTGGACCTGGAGATCCCCAAGGTCCGCACCGGCAGCTTCTTCCCGTCGCTGCTGGAACGCCGGCGCCGCATCGACCAGGCCCTCTATGCCGTGATCATGGAGGCGTACGTGCACGGTGTTTCCACTCGCAGCGTGGATGACCTGGTCAAAGCCCTCGGCGGGGACAGCGGCATCTCGAAGTCGGAGGTCTCGCGGATCTGCGCGGCGCTGGACGAGCCGCTGACCGCGTTCCGCACCCGCCCCCTGGATCATGTCCGCTTCCCCTATGTCTACCTGGACGCGACCTACTGCAAAGCGCGGGTGAACCACCAGATCGTCTCCCAGGCCGTGGTGGTCGCCACCGGTATCACCGAGGACGGAGGCCGCGAGGTCCTCGGCCTGATGGTCGGCGACAGCGAGAGCGAGGCGTTCTGGAAAGAGTTCCTGCGCTCCCTGCGCGAGCGCGGCCTCAGCGGCGTCCGTCTGGTCATCACCGACCAGCACTCCGGCCTGGTCGCCGCGGTCCACAAGGTCATGA
>NZ_JBQQCG010000245.1:0-870 GCF_052245575.1 Streptomyces sp. 2A115
CTTGCACTGCAACTCGGCAGCGGAAACGCGGACTTGCGAAGGCACAGTCACATTCCAGCGTCCCACTGACGACTGTCCCGCAGGTCAACTCTGACAGTTATTCACGGACAGGCCCCCGCGGTGCCGGAGTACTGCCTTTGGACTCCGGCGGAGGTAGTGCCCTTCTTCAGGAACCCGGTGTCGTCGATGATCAGTACCCCGTCGGGGCGGCCGAGGTGTTCGGCGACGTAGGTCTGCAGGTCGTCGCGGATGTCGTCGGAGTTCCAGCGGGCTCGGGAGAGCAAGTGCTGCAGTCCGTCCGGGGTGGCGTGGCCGACGTGTTCGGCAAGTTGCCAGCTGTTCTTGCGGGCCACTGGGGCGAGTAGTGCGCGCACGTAGTCCCGCATGCGGCGGCGTGGTTCGACACGGCCGAAGTGGTGCCCAATGGTGGTGAAGAGGTGGTCCAGGTCGCGGTCCCAGGTCTCGGCTGTCTGTTCGGTGATCACAACCCGAGGCTTCCCAGAGCTCGGGACGACCTTGCCGTCGTGGACACTCCTTCGAGGGGCGTGCAGGCAGAAGCCGTCCGTGACAGCGTCTTGCCCGCTACACTCCCACCGCTCCACGTTTCCCCAGGTCAAGCCACGAAGTACTGCTGGAGTACTAGGGCCTGTGTGACGTCGTGATCAATCTTGCCGATCCTGATACCTCTGGAAGGCGGATCCGGTAGGAAGATGACCGTGACGCGCAGGCAACTCACCGACGGACAGTGGAAGTTGATCGAGCCGTTCCTGCCGATAGGCGAGTACGGCCCGTACCCCGAGCGGCTGCGGGAGCAGTTCGAGGGGGTGATCTGGCGGTTCCGCACCAGTAGTCAGTGGCGTGAGATGCCGG
>NZ_JBQQCG010000246.1:0-863 GCF_052245575.1 Streptomyces sp. 2A115
GGCGACAGCGTCGCGGCCAGCACCGCCCTCAGCTCGAAGGCCGGCCGGCCGCCGTGCTGGAGGAACTCGTGCAGGATGTCAGGGGTGTTGACGAAGAAGTTGGGCCGCATGTACGCGGCGGCGTCGCCGGAGAGCTCGGTGAGGTAGTCGGTCAGCTCCTCCTTGGTGTTGCGCCAGGTGAAGTACGTGTACGACTGCTGGAAGCCGATCGCGCCGAGCGTGTGCATCATCGCCGGGCGGGTGAACGCCTCGGCCAGGAAGATCACGTCGGGGTCGGTGCGGTTGATGTCCGCGATCACCTGCTCCCAGAACACCACCGGCTTCGTGTGCGGGTTGTCCACGCGGAAGATCCGTACGCCGTGGCTCATCCAGAACCGCAGGACCCGCAGCGTCTCCGCGACGAGCCCCGGCATGTCCTTGTCGAAGGCGATCGGGAAGATGTCCTGGTACTTCTTCGGCGGGTTCTCCGCGTACGCGATCGTGCCGTCGGGGCGGTGGTGGAACCACTCCGGGTGCTTGTGCACCCACGGGTGGTCCGGCGAGCACTGCAGCGCGAAGTCCAGGGCGATCTCCAGGCCCAGCTCGGCCGCCCGGCCCACGAAGGCGTCGAAGTCCTCGATCGTGCCCAGGTCCGGGTGGACCGCGTCGTGTCCGCCCTCCGGGGAACCGATCGCCCAGGGCACCCCGACGTCGTAGGGGCCCGCGTCCAGCGTGTTGTTGGGGCCCTTGCGGAAGGTGCTGCCGATGGGGTGGACCGGCGGCAGGTACACCACGTCGAAGCCCATCTCCGCGATCGCCGGCAGCCGCCGTGCCGCCGTCCGGAACGTGCCGCTGACCGGCGGCTTGTCCGGCTCGATCACCGC
>NZ_JBQQCG010000247.1:0-852 GCF_052245575.1 Streptomyces sp. 2A115
CCGGCTACGACGTCGCCTACCTCTCCCACGCCCTGGCGGACCTGCCCGTCGTCCTGGTCGGACGCCTGCGCTCGGACCGCGTCATGCTCCGCGACCCCGGCCCCGCCCGCTCCGGGCCGAAGGGGGGACGGCCGCGTCGGCACGGCGGCGTCCTGACCTTCGCCAAGCCCGACAGCTGGCACGAACCCGAGGTCACCACGGTCACGGACACCACCCGCTACGGCAAGGCCGAGGCCAGAGCCTGGGACCGGATGCACCCCCGGCTCACCCACCGCGGCCCCTGGCTGGACCACGCGGAAGAGGAACTGCCCATCCTGCACGGCACGTTGATCCGCCTGAACGTCGAGCGCCTGCCGGGCGACCGCGACCCGAAACCGGTCTGGCTGTGGTGCTCAGCCACCGCCCCCACACCCACGGACGTGGACCGCTGGTGGCAATCATTCCTCCGCAGATTCGATCTTGAGCACACCTTCAGGCTCATGAAACAGACCCTCGGCTGGACCGCCCCGAAGGTCCGTCACGCGGACACCGCCGACCTGTGGACCTGGCTCATCATCGCCGCCCACACCCAGCTCCGGCTGGCCCGACCCCTCGCCGAGGACCTCCGCCGCCCCTGGGAACGACCGGCCGAGCCCCGGCGCCTTACCCCCGCCCGCGTCCGCCGGGGGTTTCGCAACGTCCGCGCGACCACTGCCCGTCCAGCGGCCGCACCAAAACCCTCCCGGCCGGGCCCGGGACGGCCTCCCGGCTCGAAGAACAAGCACCGAGCCAGGCACCACGACGTCGGCAAGACCGTCAAACGCGCCGAGTCGATCAAGGAACACCAAGCCCGCCCACGTTAAACGCCAAGCT
>NZ_JBQQCG010000248.1:0-851 GCF_052245575.1 Streptomyces sp. 2A115
GGATGCGGTATGGATGATGCCGGTGACGCGGTGCCGCTCGTGGAGCTGCTTGATGAGCGGCGGTATCTGCTGGGTGTCGCGTACTGGATGCTGGGCAGTGGCCGTGAGGCGGAGAGTGTCGTGGCGGAGACCTATCGGCGCTGGTACGGGCTGTCCGAGCCGGCGCGGACGCGGATCTCGGTGCCTCGTTCCTGGCTGGCGAGGGTCGCGGGTGGTATCTGTCTGGCCCGGCTGGCGCTGCCCGACCGGCCGGAGGGCGAGGCGGGAGGGGATCGTACGGGTGTGGTCCTGGCGGAGGAGATCAGTGCGGTTTTGCTGAGTGTGCTGGATTCCCTGGCCCCGGCCGAGCGGGCGGCGTGCGTCCTCAATGACGTGTTCGGGATGGCGCCCGGCGCGGTCGCGGACATCGTGGGACAGAGCGAGCCGGAGGTCGCCGAGCTGGCCGACCGGGCCCGCCGCAGTCTGCGGGACCGCCGCTCGCGTCCCACGACGCCCCACCAGCACGATGCCGTGGTCCGTACGGTGCGCCAGGCCTGTGTCACCGAGGACGCGGCACTCCTGGCGTCCCTGCTGGCACCCGATGCCACGGCGTTCTTCGACGGCGGGGGCAAGGTCCGCGCCCTGGCCAAACCCGTCCACGGCAGCCGGCAGGTCGCCCGCAGTCTGCTGACGCTTTTGGCCCGGGGCCCCCGCACATCGCTGCGTACCCACTCCGTCAACGGCCGCACCGGACTCGTCGTCCGCTACCACGACCAAGTAGCCGCGGTCATCAGCCTCGACATCGCCGGCCACCACGCCGTCCAGGTATGGGTCACCCTCAACCCCGACAAACTCCGCACCTGGAACCAACC
>NZ_JBQQCG010000249.1:0-843 GCF_052245575.1 Streptomyces sp. 2A115
GTACCCGGCCCGCCTCGGTCAGTGCCACGGTTCGCCCGTCGGGGCGCAGCAGATCGACTCCCACGTCGTGCCGCAGCGCGGACAGCTGCTGGGACACGGCACCGGCGGACAGCGCCAGTGACTGGGCAGTCGCCGCGATGGAGCCTCGGGCGGCGACGGTCCTGAGCATGTGCAGACGACGGATATCCAGCATGACTCGCCCTCTTGACCCGTTGAGGCATGGTGAGCGAGACGCTCCTCGACCTCTGGACCGGCGCCTTCCCGACCTGCCACCTGTTCAACGGATGGCTGACGTAGGCGATAAGGGTCCGGATAAGGAATGCGAGGCAGACGAAGAAACTCCTACCCGTGCCGTGGGACCGCTCCTCAGGACCGCTTCGTGTGGGACAACGCCTCCGCTGCTCACCGGGATCGGGTGTTGAGGGCCCGAACACGGGTCAGCCCCGGCTCCGTCGCTCTCGGAGCCGGGGCTGACCCTGCATCGTGTACGGCGAGGCGTCCCCACCCCGCGCCGTACACGAAGTACGGGAAGTACCCGAAGTGATCGCAGTACCCGAAGTACCGGGCGTACCCGGTGTACGGGCCGTCAGTGGGCGATCACCGGGACCTTCGCCTCGTCCTCGGCACCTTCGCCGGAGCCGGTCACCGCGGCGGTGTCCGGACGGCCGGTGTTGATGAAGGTCGCGGCGATCGTCGCGGCGAGGACCAGGATGCCCACGGCGAACCAGATCGCGTTGGTGTACCCGTGCACCTGGCCCTCCAGCTGGACCAGCTGCTGCTGGGCCTGGGAACCGGCGCCGCCGATGTGGTCCTTGATGTACGCCGTCGTCGCGGAGGCGGCGA
>NZ_JBQQCG010000025.1:0-128888 GCF_052245575.1 Streptomyces sp. 2A115
CCTCCGCCGCGAACGCCTCCAACTCACCACGCACCACAGCAATCTCGTCCGGAGTCACACACACTCAACGCCACACCGGGCCGGAAGGACACGCACCACCTCAACCGACCTGACCAAGCCCTACTAGGCCGTGTCCACCGCGCTACGGCGGCGCACCGCGAAAGACATGCCGGGGTGGGTGCCGACGAGCAGCTCTGACGACGACACGTCGTCCAGTGGTCGGAGCCGGTGTTCGGTGAGGCCGCTCGCCTCGGAAGCCGTCGGACGGGGCTCGGGAGGCGGCGAGGAAACTGATGCGGCCGCCGACGAGTCGCCTGGCGACGAAGCCCAGGACGGAGGTCGGGGCCTGGTCCAGCCACGGCAGGTCGTCGACGACCTGCCGGAGCGGCGTCTCACCCGCGATCAGGTACAGCAGCATCAAGACCGCGGTGGACGTCAGAAGGCGGTTGGGAGCGGGCCGCTGCCGACTCCGACGCCGACGCGCAGGTGTCGCGGTGACCGGGTTCGAGCCGGTCGAAGGAGTTCAAGGAATCGAGGAGTGGTAGGACGAGTTGGTCGAGGCCGGCGTAGCCGATGTCCGCCTCGAACCGCACTCCGCTCGCCCGCAGCACGTGGGCGCCCTCGCGTCTGGCGTTGGCCGCGACCATGCCGAGAAGGGCGGTACCTGCTCTGCCTGCCCTGGCCGGTCAGCAGGACAGCCCCGCGGTGGATCGCGGAGCTGTCGAAGTCTGGGACGTATGAAGTCGAGGTCCCTGTCCCGCCCGATCAGCCGTGCTGGGGCAGTGCAGGCCGGGCGGTCCAGGTCGTTGATCGAGCTGCGGTCTCCGAGGACTGCGATGGCATGGAGCCCTTGTGCCGGACACAGAGTCCGGTCATGCGAACACGTGACTCTGCTGCGTATGCAACCATCCGTGCACAAGGTGTGTCCATGTGTGCTGGGTGTCTACAGCCCCAGGTCGAGGGCGAGGCACGAGTAGAACTTCCACGAGCCCTCGGGGTCGTACGACGTCGCCCCGCCGGTCGGCGCGGCCTCGACCTCCGTGGTCATTTCCTCGAGGCGTATGCGCTCGGGGAGGCTGCCGAATCGCGTGTGTCGTACCGCCGCCTCGGCGGCTTCCGTGGTGAGCCCCTTGTTCATGACCGTGCTCCACTTCGTCGATCGTGGATGGCGTCCTGCTTGTTGCTTTGGACGAGTATCAGCATGCCCTCACATTCGTCACCTGTCAAGCCGGTGACGAATATCGAGCGCGGATCGGTCATTCCATGGCGTCGACTTCGAGGATCGCGGCGATGAAGGCGTCGGGCCGCTCCTGCGGGAGGTTGTGTCCGGCCCTCGGGACGACGTGATGCTTCCAGGGGCCCGAGAAGTGGGCCGCGTATCCGCTCCCGTCGGTCGGCGGGATGACGCCGTCGGTCTGGCCGTCCAGGGTGACGGCCGGAACGGTGATCTTCGGCTGCGCCAGCAACCGCTTCTCCAGGTCCGCGTAACGGGGATCACCGGGGGCCGCGGCGAGGCGGTGCCGGTAGCTGTGGATCACGACGTCGACGTAGTCCGGGTTGGTCCACAGTTCCGCCGCCTGCGCGAACTCGGCCTCGGTGAACTGCCATTCGGGCGAGTTGCGGTGCCAGACGACCCGCGCCAGGTCCTCCCGGTTGCGCTGGAGTCCCTTCCGCCCGCGCTCGGTGAGGAAGTAGAAGAAGTACCAGGTGCCCTCCTCGTTCGCGGGCGCCAGCGGCTCCTGGGCGAGGGCGAGGTTCTGGATCAGGTAGCCGTTCACGGAGACCACGCCGGTGCAGCGCTCCGGCCACAGTGCCGCCGCGACGTCACCGGCCCGCCCGCCCCAGTCGTAGCCGGCGAACAGGGCCCGGGGCAGACGCAGGGCGTCCATGAAGGCGATCAGGTCCGCACCGAGCGCCGCCTGCTCGCCGGACCGGAGGGTGTCCTCACGAAGAAACCGGGTCTCCCCGTGGCCGCGCAGGTAGGGGATGTAGCAGCGGTAGCCGCGCCGGGCGAGCGCCGGTGCCACCTCGGCGTAGGAGCCGACAGGGCTGAAGGGCCAGCCATGGAGGAGGAGCACCGGGGTGCCGTCGGCCGGTCCGACGTCGTGGTAAGCGATGTCCAGGACGTCGGTGCGGGTGTGGCTGACCGGTCCCAGACCACGTGCGATCCGGCCGGTCGGCGCCGCGTCCGCGAGTGCCGATGCCTGGCCCGATCCGGTGAGACCGGCGGCTCCGGCCGCCGCTGCTGCCGTCACGGCCTGGGTCAGTCTCCGCCTGCTGATCATTTCGTTTCCTCACGCTCGATTCGGGGTGTGCGAGACACATGTGCACACACTTACCGTTCATCACTGCTCTAACGGGTTACGAGGATCTTCATGTCGGGTGTCCCGGTCAAGGAACCAACGACGTGCCGGCGCTGTACATGTGTCGGCCAACTCCGATACGGGACCGAGGTTCTGGGCGCCGACGGGAAATCCCTCGGGCCGGTTCGGGTCCGGTCCGGGTCCGGTCCGGGTCGCCCGCTCCATGTATCGCCGAAGATGTGCACCGCCAAGTACGGCGTGGCCGTGCGTGGGACACACGCGATCGCGACCTTGGTAGCGGCCCCGGCCAAGGATGAGCGGGGCTTCACGTCCCTGCGCTCGATGCGGCGGTTGCTCCCCCGCGCTGGAGCGCCGTTCGACAGGATTCCATGGCACGCCATGACACGCCATGACGCGGTCGGACAGCACCCGCTGAAGCGGCGCCACGACGACGGGCTTCCCGCTCCGGGATCGGAGCGGGAAGCCCGTCGCCTGCGGGGTCAGCCGCCGATCCTGCGGAAGGTCTCAACAAGGTCGGAGGCGAACGCCTGGGGGTTTTCGTAGAGGACGAAGTGTCCGGGAGACGTCAGTGGCGTACGCCCCAGTGGAACGGGCTCGTTGCTGTCGCTCATGGCAAGGCTGCTTTCGCGGGGAAGGAAGAGAGGTTGCTGCCCGGTAGGCAGGCGAAGCGGGCCGCGGAAGCGGTCAGTCGGTGAAGTCCAGACGGATCCGGGTCTGTTTGAGCTCGGCGATCCGCCAGGAACCATCGCCATCGACCTTGACGAAACGTGCGTGGTAGTGGCCGAAGCCGTGCATACCCCTGAAGGGAATGGTTTCGGAGACCCCCGCCCCCTCGGGCCGGGTCACGATGTCCTCCATCGCGAACACACCGTGGGCGGTGGTCCCCGAGTCGACGTCGATCTCGTCGGAGAACAGGTGGTGGATCAGGGTGACACCGGGGCCGCCACTGGAGCCGACCGTCGCGGCGATCTCGTCCCGGCCGTTCATGCGCAGCCACACCGTTCCGTCCGGCTTGTGCGGGGTGAACGTGCCGTCAGGTGTGAACAGGTTCGCCAGGTCGTCCCAGCGCTGGTGATCCGCGTAACGGACGTAGCGGGCCATCAGACGGCGGAGTTCCTCGGTGATGCCGAGGCGCTCAATCGCTTCCATGATCGATCGATCTTCCTTCTTCGGTGATGTGCGGAGGCTCCACAGCGCCGGCCCGTCCGTCTGCGACGTCATGCGGTGTCCGTCAAGGCCCGCGACCAACCTGCCGGGCGCCCAGGCGCCTCGACTCCTTGTGGACTGTTTGGTCCATTCATCGTGACAGCATCAAGACCGGACCATGAAGTACAGAAAGGAGTGATGCCGATCACAGCGCGGACCTGCTGACCCATAACCCTCCGGTCAGCGGACGGTGGCGCGGGCGGCCCGCTCGATCACGTCGGCCACCAGGTGGGGGTGGGAGACTGCGACCGAGTGGGAGGCGGCGACCTCGGTGATGTTCGCGTGGGCGCGCTTGGCCATGAAGCGCTGGACGGCCGCGGGGATGTTGAGGTCGCGGGTGGTGACGATGTCCCAGCTCGGCTTGGTCTTCCATGCCGCGGTGGCGGCCTTCTCCTCCAGGGCGGCCTGGGCCACGGGACGCTGCGCGGCGGCCATCAGCGCGGCCTGCCGGGCGGGCACGTCGGCGGCGAACTGGTGACGGAACTTGTCCTGCTGGATGTACAGGTCCGTGGCGGTGGAGCCGTCGGCCTGCTTGTAGGTGACCGGGTCGAGGGCGTCGGGGAGCGTGGAGCCCGGGTACTTGTTGGTGAGCTCCAGGGCACTCTCGCCGGGCGCGGGCAGGAAGGCGGCGACGTAGACCAGGGCCTTGACCTCGGGATCGTTGGTGGCGGCCTGGCTGATGACGTTGCCGCCGTAGGAGTGGCCGACGAGGATCTTCGGGCCCTTGACATGGTCGAGGACCGTGCGCAGGGCGGCGGCGTCGGAGGCCGGCCCGCGCAGCGGGTTGGCGGCGGCGATGACCGGGTAGCCGCCGGCACGCAGGTCCGCGATCACGCCGTTCCAGCTGGAGCCGTCGGCGAAGGCGCCGTGCTCCAGGACGATGGTCGGCTTGGCGTGCCGGCCGGCGTCAGCGGCCTCGGCGGACTCGCTCGCACCGTTGGCGGTGCCACTGAGGGCGAACGCGCCGAACGCGAGCCCCGCCGTGGCCGTCGCGACAACACCCGTCACCAGCCGCTTGCGTCCACCCTTGATACTCACCACGACTAACCCCTCTCAGGAATGCTTCTCGGTACATGGGGCGGGCCGGCCCTGCCGGATTTCGTCACCGCCCTGACTGGTGATGAATTTGTCATGCGATCCGTCACCTGTCAAGGTGGTGACGACAAGGTTTCCGGGTCGGCATGCGAGCCTGGAGCCTGCGCGGACAGACACGGACAGAAAGGCGGCGTGCCATGAGTGACACCGAGGAGAAGGCTCTACTGGCGGGTGGCTGCTTCTGGGGCATGCAGGAGCTGATCCGGGCGCTGCCCGGTGTGGTGGGCACCCGGGTGGGCTACAGCGGCGACGACGGCAAGCCCAATGCCACCTATCGCGACCACGGAAAGCACGCGGAGTCGATCGAGATCACCTTCGATCCCGCGGTCACCGACTACCGCACGATCCTGGAGTACTTCTTCCAGATCCACGACCCGAGCACGAGGAACCGGCAGGGCAACGACATCGGCCTCAGCTACCGCTCCGCCATCTTCTATCTCGACGAGAAGCAGCGCCGCATCGCGCAGGACACCATCGCCGACGTCGACGCGTCCGGGCTGTGGCCGGGTCCGGTGGTGACCGAGGTGGTGCCGGCCGGCCCGTTCTGGGAGGCCGAGCCGGAGCACCAGGACTACCTCCAGCGCTACCCGGACGGCTACACCTGCCACTTCCCGCGGCCGAACTGGCGCCTGCCCAGGCGCGAATCGTCCTGAACACCGGCGCTGAACGTTGACCTACTTCGCCCACGGGTCCCGCACGATGATGTCCGCCAGTGCCGCCGCACAGCCGGAGAGCATCCGCTCGCCTTTCTCAGGGCTCGCCACCCGGGCGTCGCCCGCGACCCCGGACTCGGTGATCCGGTCGAAGGGCACCGCCATGTACACCGGCTCGGTGGACTCCGCGGGCAGCGTGATCCGCGGTCCGTGCGCCTCGGCCAGGTGCTCGGCATGGATCAGTTCGGGGAAGGCGGCCATCATCATGGATGTCTCCCCCTCACACGCGTGCATGAGGCCTTCCTGGGTCTCCAGGGTGTCCCGCACCACCTCCCGTCCGATGCCGAAGTAGCTGGCGAACGCGATCGGCGTCGACAACTCCGCGGTCAGCTCGGTCGTGAGGGCATTGAGGGCGGTCATGTTCCCGCCGTGCCCGTTGACGATCAGGATGCGTGAGAAGCCCGCCCGGATCACGGAGCGGCAGATGTCACGCAGCAGTGCGTGCACTGTGGGCAGGCTGAGTGTGAGGGTGCCGCCGAAGGCCATGTGGTGCTCCGACAGGCCCGTCGGCACGGAAGGTGTCACCACCACGCCGGTGTGCTCGGCGGCCAGCACCGCCGCCCGGCGGCACACCTCCGCGGCCAGGAAGTCGTCGACGCCGGTGGGCAGATGAGGGCCGTGCTGCTCGGTGGCCCCGATGGGCAGCAGCACCACCGCGTCCCGCGCCGCGAGGGCACGCAGCTCGGCGGCGGTCAGCCGGTTCCACTGGACTTCGCTCATCAGGAACTCCTCCTGGGCGTGACCGACGCGGTGTGCGGGGCGCCGGGGCGGTGGCGGATGCGGATCTTAGAGGTGGTCGGCGTCGACAACGGCCTGGGCGAAGACGGTGGGCGCCTCCTGCGGCAGGTTGTGACCGATGTTCGCGATCGTGCGGTGCAGGTAGGGCCCGGTGAAGTAGCCGCGGTAGGACGACCCGTCACCCGGTGCGGTGAAGGGGTCGAGGGCGGGGTCGAGCGTGACCGTGGGGACGCCGATGTGGGGCTGGGCGGCCAGCTTCTTCTCATAGCGGTCGTAGCGTCGGTCGCCCTCGATCAGGCCGATGCGCCAGCGGTAGTTGTAGAGAACGATGGCGGCGTAGTCGGGGTTCTTGAAGGCCTCGGCGGTGCGCGCGAACGTGGCGTCGTCGAAGTTCCAGTTGGGGGAGACAAGAGTCCACACATAGCGGCACAGCGCGATGCGCTTGTCCACGTCCTCCATGGTCTTCTTGCCGCGGTCGGTGGCGAAGTACCACTGGTACCACCAGTTGTGCTCGACGGCCGGAATTGCGGGCTCCAGCTGCATCTTGCGGTCGGTGATGACGTAACCGCTGGTGGACAGGAGGGCCTTGACACGCTCGGGCCACAGGGCGGCGATGATGTCCGCGGTCCGCGAGCCCCAGTCGAAGCCGGCGAGGACGGCCTTCTCGATCTTCAGAGCGTCCATGAACGCGATGACGTCCAGGGCGATGGCGGACTGCTCGGCGTTGCGCGGGGTGTGGCGGGACAGGAAGCGGGTACTGCCGTGGCCGCGCAGGTAGGGAACGAGGACGCGATAGCCGAGGTCGGCGAGGAGCGGGGCGACGTCGACGAAACTGTGGATGTCGTAGGGCCAGCCGTGCAGGAGAACGACGACCGGGCCGTGGGCCGGGCCGGCCTCGGCGTAACCGATGTCCAGGACACCCGCCTTGACGTGCTTGAGTGTGCCGAACTCGGTGTGGGTGCCGGGGGTGATGGTGGGCACCGTGGGAGCGGAAGTGCCGCCCGGCGTGTGCGAGGCGCTCGCGGCGGATGCGCTGGTCTGCAGGCCGGACAGTGAGGCCGCGGCCGCGCCGGTGCCCAGGCCGACGGCCTTGCTGAAGGTACGCCTGTTGATCATGTGAAGCCCTCCGTCGTGCGTTTCGGTGACCGGCCCGAGCCCGGGGAAACCCCTGCTCACATCGGCGGTGTGAGATCACCGCGGCTCTTGACGCAACGACCCTCGCACACCGTGCGTCACCTGTCAAAGGGGTGACGCATGATGGTTTCGATGAGGACGGGCGGCAGATCCGAGGCTGTTCTGTTCCACGTGTGGGACCGGCGGCACATACTCTCGTCCGCAACGAAAGGGGACACATCAGTCATCTGACGGTAAGACGCGAAGTCATGCGACTGAGCTCCTCGACGTCCTGCACTCAGATGCCCTGTTCGCCCTCCAGCCTTTCCAGTGCGTCGCGGAGGGCGGCGCGTGAGGTGATGCCGAGTTTGGGGAAGACGCGGTAGAGGTGTGAGCTGACGGTGCGGGGGGAGAGGTGCATGCGTTCGCCGATTTCCTTGTTGGTGAGGCCGCTGGCTGCGAGGTCGGCGATTCGGCGTTCCTGCCAGGTCAGTGCTGCCAGGTGTGCCGTGGAGGTGAGGGTGGATGCTCCGGCGGCACGGAGTTCGGCCCGGGCGCGTTCGGTCCAGGTGGGGGCGCCCAGTCGTTCGAAGGTTTCCGCGGCCAGGGTCAGTGAGGGTCGTGCGGCTTTGGGGCCGTGGGTGTGGCGTTGGCGGATGCCGTGGGCGAGGCGGATGCGGGCGTGTTCGTAGGGGAAGTGGGGTGCGGCGGGGTGTGTTTCGGCGCGGTGGTACATCTGGTCGGCTTCGGTGGGGTCGGTGGTGGTCATGGCGAGGGCGCCGTAGGTGATGAGGGCGAGGCGGGGGGAGATGTCGGGGAGGTTTGCGTTTTGGGCGGCGAGGGCGTGGGTGCGGGCTTGTTCGGTGCGGCCGGTGTGGAGGGCTGCTTCGACGAGGTCGAGGAGGGTGCGGGGGGCTTGGTGGGCGTAGGGGGTGAAGGTGCCGGGGGGTGTGATGCCGATGGCGTGGAGGTAGGCGGCTTCGTAGTCGCCTTCGGCGAGGGCGGCGGTGGTGCCGATGGCGTCGGCGATCTGGGTGAGGAATCCGACGCCGCGGGGGCGGGCCCAGGCATCGACGGTGGCCTGCAGCTCACGGGCCCGGTCCCCTTGGCCCCGCAGCGCGGCCAACAGACCCAGATACGCCCGGGTGTGATGAGCGAGCAACAGGTATCCGTGCGTTGTCGTCAGCTCGAGGCAACTCGACCCGGTGTGTTCGGCCTCGTTCCACTCGCCGACCGCCATCTGGTCGAGCATGATCAAGTGCAGCGCGGTCATGCTGTTGCGCACGAAGCCCGTCTCGGCCTCGCGGTCCACGGTGCGCTGCAGATGCGGCCGGTACCGGCTGAGGGTGTCCACGTGGTACGCGGCGACGGACAGCCGGGTGATGTCCCAGGGCTCCATGTCGGCAAGGCCGGCGAATTCACGCTCCACCCGCTCCCGTACACCGGCAGCGTGCCGGACCACGTCGCCCCACGCATCGCGGTAGATCAGCGAGCGGGACAGGGCCAGCTCGCCCAGTGACCCGAGCAATGCGTGGGTCTCCGCCCACTGGGCCGGGTCACCGGCGTACTGGTCGATCGACAGCAGCAGGTTCACGAGCCGTGTGAGCACATCGGAAGGCGTGTCCGATTCGTGGTCGCGCAGGTTCTCGATGGCTGCCGTCACCTGGCGGTGCGAGTGCCGCACGTCTCCGTCCTCGAACAGCGCCATATAGGCAGACGTGACCACGGAGGCCGGCGACTCGTCCGTGCCCGGCGCCCGGTCGGACCGGATGAGCTGCTGCGCCTGGTCGAAGAGCCCCGCATGTCCGGCGACGAAGGCCGCGTCGCCGAGCCTGCGGGAACGGTCCTCGCTGTTCTCGCTCAGTTCCGCGGCGCGGGTCAGCCAGGCGACGGCGGCCACCGCGCCGCCCCGCCGGGTCGCGGACTCCCCCGCCGCCTCCAGTGCGGCCGCCACCTCCTCGTCCGGGTCGACCGTCGACGCCGCCAGATGCGTGGCCCGCCGCTCGACGTCATCGCGGTGCACCTGGGCGAGAGCCGCGTGCGCGGCGCGCCGCTCGTTGGGCGTGGCCGTCTGCACCACGGTGGAACGCACCAGTGGGTGCCGGAAGACGAAGTCGCCGCTGAGCGGATCGACGTCCAGCAGACCGGCCGCTACGGCCTCGTCGGCGTCACGCATACGGTAGCGCCCCAGACCGGGTGCGGGCGCCGCTCCGGGTGCCGCTTCGACACCGTCGAGGGCGCCGCGCAGCAGCTCCTCACGGACTTCGTCGCTGAGCTTTTTGACACGTGTGCCGTATACGTGTTGGAGGCGCCGGGGCAGTGGCAGCGAGGCATCATGCAGTCCGAGGAGTCCGGCGGTCGCGAGTTCCGCCTGTCCGACGCGGATGTGGGTGGGTAGTTCGAGCAGGGCCAGCGGGTTTCCCCGGGCCTGGTCCAGCACCAGACGGCGGGCAGGTGCGTTCAGATCCGGGTGGTGCAGGTCCAGAAGTTGTCGCGCGGCCGTGTCCGACAGGGCCCTGACCGGCAGTTCCGGCAGGGCGGCGGTGTCGAAGCCCGATGCGATGTCCGAGCGCAGCCCTACCACGAGCTTCACCGAACTGCCGGTGACCCGGCGCCCCACGAACCCGATCACCGCGATGCTGGAGGTGTCCAGCCACTGGGCGTCGTCGAGGACCAGCAGCAGGGGCTTCTCCGAGGAGGCCAGGGACAGCAGGTCAAGGACGGCGATGCCGAGCGACATGACCGACGGCGGCTTCCCGCCGCTCCGCCCGAAGGCGGTGTCGAACACGGTGCGGTGCACCTGGTCCAGCCCATCGATGGAGGGCAGCAGGGAGTGGAGCAACTGATGCAGGCCGGCGAACGGGAGCCCTGACTCCGCCTCGACCCCGGCAGCCCGGATCACCGTGTGGCCTGCCTGCGCCGCCACTTGGGCGACGTGGTCGAGCAAGGCGCTCTTGCCCACTCCCGTCTCTCCGTTGAGGACGAGCGCCTGCCCCTCGGGGGCCGTCACGAACGCGGACAGCCGCCCTCGTTCGCCGTCCCGGCCGATCATCGTCACAAGCGACCCCACGGCGCCCCACTCCCCTCACCACAGAACCAGTCACATGTGTGCATCCTTCGAGCCTATGTGTGCGGAGCCCCGCTTTCTCGGCGAAGCGAGCCGCGAGGCCCCAAGTTCCGCTCGCTCCCGCCGTCCGACGTCCGCCGGATTCAGGGTTCGGGGCACGGCGGCGTGGAATGCCGATGCCGTGCAGACAGGTGTCGATCACCACGTCGGACGCCTCCCCGGCGCTCAGGTGCGCCAGCGGCCAACTGCCCGTCCAGGACGCCGACTCGCGCACCTGGTGGGCCGAACACCGCGTCAACAGCGCGACCTGCGGCACCAAACACTACCGCCACCCCCTGCTCGGCGACCTCACCCTCGACCGCGACACCTGGCCCGGGCACGGCTCCGGACAACGCCTCATGATCCCGTCCTCCGAAACCGGCAGCCCCTCCCACGACGCCCTGCACATCCTCACCTCCTGCGCCGCGGAGCGGGCGGAACCGAACCCGGCGAGGGGCAGAACTCCCCCAGCGGCCAAGCCGCGTCGCGGACAGATGAACCCGCAGGCCGTCCCCTCTCGTTCTCCTGGGGAAGAGTGAGGAGAGGTGGCACATGCTCGCGTACGACATCCAGGGCAGCGGGCCCGGTCTGGTCCTCCTGCCCGGTATCGGGGGCACCGCGGCCGAGACCTGGAAGACGCTGCTCGCCGGCCTCGCGGCCGAGCACACTGTCGTGCTTGCCGACCTCCCCGGATCGGGTCGCAGTCCGCTGCCCGCCGGCCCGCTGGAGGCAGATGCCGTGGCCGACCAGGTGGTGGTCACCGCTCACAAGGCCGGTCTGAGCGATTTCGTGATCGCCGGAGCCTCGCTCGGGGCAGCGGTCGCCGTCAAGGTCGCCGCCCGCCATCCCAGCCGGGTCCGTGGCCTGTTCACCCTCGCCGGATTCGCCCGGCCCCGCACCACGCTGTCGCTCAGTCTGGAGATGTGGGCGTCGATGCACGCCCGTCACGACGACGAGCTGAGCGACTTCCTGGCCTCACTGTGCTTCTCCGAGGACTACCTTGCCGCGCGCACACCGGAAGCGGCACGGCACCTGACTGCCCGGTTGGTGGCATCCGCTCCCGGCACCGCCCAGCAGATCGCCTTCGCCCTGGGCATCGACGTCCGCGGCGACCTCTCCGCGGTTACCGTCCCCACCCTGGTCGTCGCGGCCACGGGCGACCAATTCGTGGCCCCGGAGCACTCGGTGCAACTCGCGGACGGCATAACGGGCGCACGACTGGCCGCGGTCCAGGGCGGACACGCGGCGGCGTTCGAGGAGCCGGTGCGGACGCTGGAGATCCTCAGCGGATTCCTCCGTGACGTCCATCGGACCCACGCCGAGGCCTCCTACACCGATGCCGCCAGGTGGCCGACGGGGCCGAGGCTCCTGCCGGCCGTTCCGGCTCCCCGCCGTCCCCACGAATGTTGACCCTCCACAGGAATCCGAGCTCATGCGCGTGCATTTCGTCGTCCACGAAGCGTTCGAGGCTCCCGGGGCCTACGCCCGGTGGGCCCTGGACCGGCAGCACACCGTCACTCATTCCCGCCTCCACGCCGGTGAGAGTCTCCCGTCGGCAGCCGACGACATCGACCTGCTCATCGTGATGGGCGGCCCTCAGTCCCCGGCCACGACCACCACCGAGTGCCCGCACTTCGACGCGGTGGCGGAGATGTCGTTGATCGCCTCCTGCGCGGCGGCGGGCAAGGCCGTCGTCGGCGTCTGCCTCGGAGCGCAGCTGCTCGGCGAGGCGCTCGGGGCGCCCTGTCTTCGCAGCCCGGAGCCGGAAGTCGGCTCCTTCCCCGTCACGCTCACCGAGGCCGGCCGCCTGCACCCGCTCTTCGAGGGCTTCGACGAGAGCTTCGACTCCGGGCACTGGCACCACGACATGCCCGGACTCACGGCCGACGCGAGGGTGCTGGCCGCCAGCGATGGGTGTCCGCGGCAGATCGTGGCGTACGGCAGGTTCCTGTACGGATTCCAGTGCCACCTGGAGTTCGACCGGGACATCGTCGAGGCGCTCATCGAGTCGGCGGAGGAGGAACTCACCGCGCTCGCCGACCACCGCTACGTCCAACGGCCGGAGGAACTACGGCACAACGACTACCGTCCGATGAACGAACGGCTCGAAGAGTTTCTGGACCGGCTGGTCGCCGACTACACGGCGGCCTGACCGGTGCCACCCATCCCGTAGAAGACATGTCGGTGTGGGTTTCACTCAGAATACGTGTCTCACGAACGCCTCCAGCGGTGACGGCAACGTGTGTGGCACATCAGCCCTTGCCCGGCGCGGCAGGACGGCGCCTCATGGCATCACCACCGGAGAGAGACCGGAGCATCGATGAGATCGGACGCACGCTTCAACCGGCTGCGCATCCTCGAAGCAGCGACAGAGGTACTCGCCGCTCCCGGCGACACCTCGTTCAAGTCCATCGCGCGCAGAGCGGGCGTGGGCCAGGGGACCATCTATCGCCACTTCCCCACCCGGGAATCCCTGGTGCTCGAGGTGCACGGGGAGAAGGTGGACGAGTTGGTGACCGCAGTGCCCGCCCTGCTGAGCACCCTGCGCCCGCCGCTCGCCCTGCGCGCGTGGCTGGAGCGCCTCCTGAGTGTCGGCACGCGCACGCCGGAGTTCGCGGACGCCATGAGCGGGGCCTCCGGCGGGCTGACGGAGCAGCGTCGGCAGGCGTACCGGCCGCTGCTCGAGGCCCTCTCGGCGCTGGTGGACGCCAACGAAGCGAGCGGGACCATCGTGCCCGGGACGACGGCCGACGACATGCTCCTGCTGCTCGGTCCCCTGTGGCGCGTCGGCGCGGACGACGAGGAGTGCGCCAGATCGGGGCGGCTCTTCGACGTGCTCATGCGAGGACTGTGCCCGTCGGGCGGCACGCTGGAGGCCTCCGTTCCGGAGGGCGCGCGGCACATGGGGTGAAACCCGCCCGGTGCTGGGAACGTTGTGCGGGTGTGGTCAGTGATCCTCGCTCGGCGCGGGTACCCGGACATCCGGTCGGCCAGGGGCGTTCTCGCACGGCAGGCTGAGCCTCGGCGACCAGGAGACCACCAACTCCCCGCACGGGCGCTTCTGTTCGGACAGCCTTCCCGCGATCTGACGGGTCGTAGGCTTCCACGGCGACGTTTCTTTCACGACGTGTTCCTCGCCGGGTTCACGCTACTCATCACCACGGTCGCGCCGACGGCCAACTGGCTGTCGGGAAGGCGGAGTTCGACCCGTTCGTGAACGGCGCGAGGACCGTGCTCGCCGCTGGCCCTGCCGCAAATGTCGCCCCGGCCCCAGCTCCGCTATTACAGCATCACGTACACCGCCGGGCTCCGGGCCACAGTCCTGGTCAAGACCGTGTGACGCCCGGTCAGAAGAGTTCCTCGCCGCGGAAGAGGGTGAGCAGCCGCACGGTCTCCACATACAGCCACGACAGGCTCAGGGTGAGCCCGAAAGCGGCGAGCCAGGACTGATCCGGGGGCGCGCCGTACTTGATGCCGTCCTCGATCTTCCTGAAGTGAAGGGGCAGGAAGGAGGCGGCGAGAACGATGCCCACGAGGCCCATGAAGACGCCGAGGCCGGCGGGACGTAGGCCCAGCACTTCCGCGCCCGTGAGGGGGAAGAGGGTCAAGTCCGCCAGAGCGAGGAAGCACAGTCCGAGCAGCGCGGCTCCGACGAAGCCCTGGAGGCGGCGGTCGACTCGCATCCAGTGCAGTTTGTAGGCGAGGAGAGCTCCGGCGGAGGTCGTCATCGTCCCCAGTACGGTCTGGACGAAGACACCCGGTGAGAGGTGGCGGGAGACCGTGGCCGACAGCACGCCGAGGCACACGCCCTGGAAGGCGGCGAACGTCAGGGTCAGGGTCGCGGACGGCGGTTTCCTGCGGCACTGGATCACCACCAGCGCCGCGGCGACCAGCCCGGCGCCGGCGGCGATGCCGTAGGCCACGGCCGTGCCGATGGGAGCGTGCGGCAACAGCGTCCACGACAGCGCGGCCGCGAGGGCCGTCACGCCGAGCCCCGCCAGCGCTCGGGACAGGACGTCGTCCATCGTCATCAGGTCACCGACGGAGAAGGGCAGCGGAGCGGGATCGTCCTCGTGGACCTGGTCCAGGTCCTGGCCCGTCCCGATCCGGCTCTGCGCGACGGCGATCCCCGCTCGGGGGTCCTTGGCCGCCGTCTTCTGCCCGCCGTGCCGCCTGAACTGAGGCCGGGAGAGTATCGGATTGCTGCTCTTCAACGAGGGCTGCTGCTGGACCGGTGTCACGCCGGATCCTCTTCTCTGTGTCGGACGTACCGCCACCCGAGCCCCCGCCGTCGGCAGGGCGGGGGCCGAAGGGCTCTCCGGCGGTGTCGGCTGCCGTCAGCCTGCACTTCCGGACAAACCGCGCGCATCAGTCACTTGACGGTGGATCCGAGGTGTCCGCCCGAACCGCGACAGCCAGTCACGGCAGTTCGAATCCCGGCTCCCGGTCGCCCTTCTCGGGGGCCACCACGGCGATGCGCGGGGCCACTGCCAGTTCTCGAGTTCTCAGCCCTTGAGTCCGTAGAAGTGCATCGGGGAGTTCGACTCGAAGCCGATGCGCGGGTACACGGGTGCCCCGGCGACGGTCGCGTGCAGGGTGGCCCGGGTCAGCCCGGTGGCGCGGGCGCCCTCGTACAGCGCCTTGCGCGTCACCGCCTCGCCGTAGCCGCGGCGCTGCTGTTCGGGGTCGGTGGCGACGAGTGCGACGAAGAGCCGGCCCTCTGCCTCGACCGTGGCGGCGCAGGCGACCGGGGTGCCGTCCCGCAGCGCCAGGTAGGCGTACACCTCCCGCTTCCACAGCGCGGAGCCGACCAGACCGTCGCGGCCCTCCTCCAGGGGGAAGCCGTAGGCACGCGAGTTGAGGTCCGCGTAGGCCCGCAGGTGTTCGTCGGTGGTCACCCGCTCGAACGTCAGGTCCGAATGGTGGGGCTCGGGAATGGGCAGCAGGTCGCCGGCCATGCCGGTGCCGGGAAAGGCATAGGCCAGGCCCGCGCGCTCCGCCGCCTTCTCCAGTGCCGCGCGCGCGTCGTCCGCGAGCAGGTCCTCGAACAGCCACAGCAAGCCCGGCTGCTTCTTGGACCGCATGATGTCCGCCGCCTGTTCCAGGCGCTTCTCCAGGAGCGCCGCCTCGGCGCCGACCTCGGTCAGGGTGATCGCGTTCCAGAAGGCGAAGCGGCTGTCGGCCCAGCGGACGGCGACACCCGGCAGATCCCGTACGTCCGACTCCTTGTTCCGGTCGAGCACCATGGCACGCCAGACCGTGGACAGTTGTTCCACTGATTCGACCGCGGCCGTCAGGTCCGTCATGGCAACCCCTCATTCTTTCGTGTGTGTGAAAACCCTGCGTCCGGTACGACGATCCCCACCGTTCAAGGTGTTCGGACACCGCCATACACGTCATGTAGCACCTGGTTCCGGACAGCCCCGGGCTTCCGCTCCACCCTGCCCCCACTGCGGGTCTCGGCGGCAGCCCGGGGGCGACCGCCCGAGACGCACCAAGCCGAAGCGGCCGTCTCGTTCCCGCCGCAGCCGATCGACAGCGGGAACCTGCCGCTACTGACACGGATCCGGGACGGCCGCCGGTTCACTTCCGGGCACGGAATCAGGCGGGCGTGATGTTGTGGTTGAACCGGAACACGTTGGCCGGGTCGTAGCGCTTCTTCACCGAGGCGAGCCGGTCGAACCGCTCCGCCCCGTACACCGCACGCACTCCCTCGGTGTCGGTCGCCTCGTCCGGCGAGAGGAAGTTGACCATGTTCCGCTCCGCCGCCCAGGGCGTCAGCCCGTCCACGAGCCGCGCCAGGTCGGCCCGGAGCGTCTCCGCCTGGTCCGGAGCGCCCACCGCGAACGCGAAGACGACGTACGGAAGACCGCGGCTGGGCACCGAGTTGGGGAACTCCGGTTCCCGGTCGAAGGCGCCGCCGAGCGCCCGGATCTCGACGTTCGCCAGGGTGCATCCCGACTCCGCGCCGGTGAGCTCCACGATCGCCTGCGCCGTCTTCTCGGAGAACTCCTCCAGGCAGACACTGCGATCGAAGTACGGCACCGGGTCCACCGGATCCATGTGGATCTCCCCGATGGAGGCGAAGGGCTTCTCCCCCACCATGTCGATCAGTACCGGAGCGGCCGCCCGCAGCGGAGCGACCAGTCGGTCCCCGTCGGCCGCCGACCCCAGGTAGCCGATCCGCAGATGAACCACGAAGGCACCGCGCAGCGGCTCGGGCAACGCCGGGACGTCGGGCAGGCGCTGGATGCCTATGGACGAGGTCGTCTCCTCCCCCACTGTGGGAAGCCAGGCATGCCAGGCCTGAAGGACCTCGGCCAGGTGCTCACCCGCGAAGTAGATGCCGCCGCCGTAGAAACGCGAGATCGGGAACACCTCGAACTCGATCTCGGTCACCACACCGAAGTTGCCCTTGCCGCCCAGCAGTGCCCAGAACAGGTCCGGTTCGCTCCGCGGTGTCACACGGCGCAGTTCTCCGTCCGCCGTGACCAGGTTCAGCCGCCGCACGTGGTCGGCGGCATAGCCGAGCGTGCGTCCCAGCAGCGGGCTCTGACCTCCTCCCAGCGTGTATCCGACGACGCCGACGTCCGGCGCCGAGCCCACGATCGGGGCCAGACCGAACGCCGCCGTGCGAGGCAGCACGTCGCGCCAGCACACACCCGCCTCGACCCGCACGGTGCTCTCCTGCGCGTCGACAACGATGCCGTTCATCCGCTGGGTCGTTATCAGCAGCCCGCCCTGGGCCGAGGAGACCACCTGATGGGCCGCGGACTTCACCGCGACCGGCAACCCGTGGCGCACGGCGAACCGGACCGCCGAGCGGACGTCGAGCTCGCTGCTCGCCCCGACCACGACGGCCGGCCGGAGGCCGCAGGTCAGGTTGAACGTGGCGCACTCCGCCTCGTACCCCTCCGATCCCGGCTCCAGAACCGGGCCCTCCACGGCTTGCCGCAGAGCCGTCACATCCTCCGGACCGAAGACCGCATCCGTCGTACCAGACCCGTCCGCACTCATCCTGATCACAACCTCACTCACACACACGGAGCGCACTCGCGAGGCGCTCCCGCATGAAACGGCAGAAGACAGGCCACGGGCGCCGCAACCTGACGCCACTGAAACGTGCCGGACACCGCCACGGTTCACATCAACATGTCCAGACACGCGTAACATGTGTGCCGCCTATGGGCATCCGGCATCTCACCGATGCCGTCGGCGAGCCGTTGATCGCTGAGGATCAGCTCGGCCGAGCCGTACGCGCCGCCGGGCTCGACCGGCCTGCGCCTCCCCGAAGCCCCTCAAGCCCACCGACATGGGTGAAATCTGGACGTCCTTTGGTCTGCGGTGATTGCATAGGCCGTACGGAGCCGGGTGCAGCCGCGGCCAGGTCGGCGGAGAGCACCAGGCCTCCAGACGTCAGCCGTTGGAGGCAGCTCGATGAATGACCTGGACTCGACCGTCTGTCCAGCCTCGACACGGCTGGTCGGACGCGGCCGAGACCTTGCTTTCATCCACTCCTTCTTCGGCAATTCCGAGGTCCACGGGGCGGCCCTGCTGCTCTCGGGCGAGGCGGGGGTGGGCAAGACCGCCGTGCTCGACGCGGTGGCGACCGCCGCCGCGCACAAGGGCACCCGGGTTCTGCGCGCGGCCGGTGTGCAGTTCGAGGCGGACATCAGCTACGCCGGTCTCAACCAGCTCCTCGTACCGCTCTTCGACGACTTCGACATCCTGGACACCGTCCACCGCGACGCCCTGCGCGTCGCGATCGGTATCGGCGGCGGGCCGGCGCCCGACCGTCTCCTGACCTCCACCGCGGTTCTGCTGCTGCTCCGGCTGATATCCGCCCGGACGCCACTCCTGCTCGTCGTCGACGACCTGCCGTGGCTGGACCGGGCGACCAACGCCGTACTCGGCTTCGTGGCCCGGCGGCTCGTCGGCAGCCGCATCGGCTTCCTCGCGGCCTCCCGTACGGGCTCCGACAGCTTCTTCGAGTCCAGCGGTCTGACCGAGCGGCGGCTGGAGCCGCTGGACGACGCTTCGTCGGCCAAGCTGCTCGCCCTCGCGCACCCCGACGTCTCCCCCGCCGTACGGCGCCGCATCGCTACCGAGGCACGCGGCAACCCGCTGGCGCTGGTGGAGCTGCCGACGGCGCTCTCCGCCGAGCAGCGCGCGACCCTGGCGGCCGTGCCCACCGTGCTGCCCCTGAGCGAGCGATTGCAGGCCATGTTCGCCTCGCGCGTGGTCGGTCTGTCCGACCGCAGCCGGCACATGCTGCTGCTCGCAGCCCTCGACGGAACCGGTGACCTGGCCTCCGTCGAGGCCGCCGCGTCCGACCGGGCCGGTGTCGACGACCTCACCCCCGCGGAGCAGAACCGGCTGGTGACGATCTCGGCGGACAACCGGCGGCTGTCCTTCCGGCATCCGCTGATCGGTTCGGCGGTGGTGGAGCTGGCGACCGCCGCCGAACGCAGAGGAGCCCATCAGTCGCTCGCCGACGTGCTCGGCGACCAGCTGGAGCGCCACGCCTGGCACCTGGGAGAGGCGTCGGTGGGCCGGGACGAGACGGTCGCGGCCCTGCTGGAGGAGGCCGCGCGCCGCCGGCTGCGGCGCGGCGACGCGCTCGGCGCGGTGGCGGCGCTGACCCGTGCCGCGGGGCTCAGCCCCGCGGCGTCCGACGAGAGCCGCCGGTTGGCCGAGGCGGCCTATGTCGGAGTGGACTCCGGCGGAGAGCTCGAGGACGCCTCGCGACTGCTCGCCGGAGCCCAGGCCCATCCCACCGGGCAGCAGTCGCTGCACGCGGCGGCCGCATCCGCGTTCCTGCTGATCAACAGGGACGGCGACATCGACACCGCGTACCGGCTGCTGGTCGGGGCGATCGAGACCGGGGACCACGGCTACGACGCCACCGGAAGTCTCCGAGCCGGTCCGGGAAGACCGAGGCGGTGCCGACGCGGATCACGCGGTTGGGGTCGTCCCCCACGGTGGCGATCAGCTTCGTCAGGCGGGGCAGCGCCGCGGAGGCCCACAGCTTCTGTCAGGCGCAGGCCGTCGTGGACGCTCCGCCCGCCACGGCCTTCGCGCTGCTCACCGATGTGGCACGGTGGCCGGAATGGATTCCGGGCCTCACGGAGGTTCGGGCCGGACCGCTCGCCCGGAACTTCGAAGTGTGGTTCCACGGCCACCGGTTCGAGATCTTCTTGGGAGAGCATGTGCCGCACCGCCGGCTCGGCTGGTCGGGCATCGGCGCCGGTGTGCAGCTGTACCAGACCTGGCTGCTCACCCCGGTAGAGAGCGGCACCCATGTGGTGACCGAGAACGTGGTCCGCGGTCCCGCCGCCAAGTCCCTCACGGTGTTGTCCCCCCTGTGGGCGCAGCGCTTGAACTCCCTGTGGGTCACCCAGCTCAAGAGGCTCTCGGAGACCGCCCCGGAGGACGGCGGCGCGTAGCCGGCACCAGCGAGCACCGCGGGACTCCCCATATGCCGCCGGCCGGCGGCCGGTGAGGGCGTCGGCCGGTCTGCCGAAGACGGCGACACGAAGGCCGCGCCAACGAGCGGAGGAAGGTGACCACGGCTCTGGCTGCGCCGAGATCGGCGGCGGGCACGCTGTTCTGGACGATGGTCAGCGCGCGAAGGCAAGGGCCTCCTCCTCGGCACCGGCGTTGTCAGCACACCACCGAAGCCGAGGAGGAGGCCCTTGCGGTGCTGGCTCATACCCACACCTCAGAGGTCGGCCGGGTTCGATTTCCATCAGGTTGTCAGGTTTGTCGCCGGTCAGGCACACGTGCGGGCAGCTCACGCGTGTGAACTCCCGGGCTGTCTCCTCCGTTGTCCCATTGAAGGGTTCTCCGCCACCCCGGCGACGGTGGCGGAGAACCCAGCCCCTCGGGCCCCGTTCCGGGTGGGTGCGCGGTCAGTTCTTCAGCCGGTGCGGATGTGCGGGGTACACCCCGAGGATGCGTACCTCGGTGGAGAAGAAGCGCAGTTCGTGCAGGGCGAGGGCGACGCGCTCGTCGTCGGGGTGTCCCTCGATCTCGACGTAGAAGCGGCTGGCGTTGAGCCCGGCGCCGATCTGGTAGCTCTCGATCTTGGTGAGGTTCACTCCGCTGCTGGCGAACCCGCCCAGGGCCTTGTACAGCGCGCTGGGGATGTTGCGGATGCTGAAGAACAGGCTCGTCATCGTCGGCTCCCCGGTGTACGGGGTCGGAGCGGCGTCCCGGGAGAGGACGACGAACCGTGTGGTGTTGTCCGGGTCGTCCTCGACCTCGGCGCGCAGCACATCGAGGCCGTACAGTTCCGCCGCGGCGGGCGGGGCGAGCGCCGCGTGCCGCGGGTCGCCCAGCTCGGCCACCTCGCGCGCCGCTCCGGCCGTGTCGTCGCTGACGAGGGTGCGCCAGCCGCCCTCCCGCAGCACCTTGCGGCACTGTCCCAGTGCGTGCACGTGACTGCGTACGCACTCCACCGGGTCCAGGGTCGCGCCGGGCACCCCCATCAGGTCGAAGCGGATGGCGAGGAAGTACTCGGCGACGATGAACAGCCCCGACTCCGGCAGCAGGTGGTGCACGTCGGCGACGCGTCCGGCCGCGGAGTTGTCGACCGGGATCACGGCGACATCGGCGGCGCCGAGCGTCACGGCGTCCAGGGCCTGCTCGAAGCTCGTGCAGGCCAACTCGCCGCCCTCGGGGTAGAGGGCACGCGCGGCGGTCGCCGAGTTGGATCCGGGTTCACCTTGATATGCGGCGGTCGTCACCGTGTTCAGCCTTCCTGGGAGGAGGTCTTGTCGTGAGGCAGCAGAAGCTCCGTCGCATACCGCGCCTGTTGAAGTATCGGTGAACAGTCCTCGATCAAGTTCACCAGGAGGTGCCGGCCGGTGCTTCCGCCGGACGCGGACGTCTGTTCGTACGCCGCGGCGACCACATGGTGGACGGCGCTTCCGGCTCGTCCGACGTGTGCGGCGAGCCGCTCCTCGTCGGACGCGGGCAGACCCTGGCGGGCGGAGGGGGCACCGTGCAGGGACGCTGCCAGGCTCAGCCGTTCGTCGTGCAGCACGGCGGCCAGTTCGGCGGCCACAGCGGTGGACGACACCGGTCCCTGCCGCTGGGCGCGGGCCGGCCCGTCCGTAGCGGGGGCGGCCAGTACGTCGGTCATGCGGCGGGCCGCGCCCAGCGCCAAGGCGGCTACGGCCGTCCAGAGGAAGGCCGCGTCCCCGGCCCGCAGTGGCACGCCCGCAGAGTGCGTGACGAAGCCGGCCGGTACGTACACGTCTTCCAGGCGGAACACGGACCTCGTGCCGCCGTCCTCGACTGCGGCCGGGACCACCTTCGAGGCCACCACGAAGAGGTCAGGACCGCCGGACCGCACCGGGGCGAGCGGCAGGGCCAGCCACGGTCCTGTTCCGTGGTCCGAGGGAGGACGCCACAGCCCGGACAGCCTGAAGCCGCCGGGGGCCGGCCGTGCCACAGGTCCCGGGAAGCCCGCGCGGGGAACGGCGGTGACGAGCGGCGCGGCCCAGTTCCAGGTGCTGGTCAGGGCCTGCCAGGCCCCGGCGGGGTCGGAGTGCCCCTGCGACTCGAAGAACGCGAACACCCCCGCGAGACCGTTGTCGGGTCCGAGCAGCTTCGGGTGGTCACCGTACCTGGACGTCGTGATTGGCCTAGGCAGCCCGCTCACCCGCTTCGGCTCCGGTCGTCGTGAGGACGACGTTGTGCAGTTCCTCACCCCGCTCGTAGCGGTACAGCTGCCGCCGCAGGAAGTCCGTGGTCATCGGGGCGAACGCATCGGTGAACGCCGCCACATGGGGAGTGATCAGAGCGCCGGGCAGGCTCCACAGGGGATGGCCGGACGGCAGCGGTTCCGGGTCGGTGACGTCGAGCGCGACCCGCAGCCGCCCCGCCCGTACCTCGCGGACCACCGCGCGGGTGTCCACGAGCTCGCCGCGGGCGACGTTCACCAGCAGCGCCCTGTCCTTGAGCAGCGCCAGCGCGTCCGCGCCGAACATGCCGCGCGTCCAGTCGGTCAGCGGCGCGCACAGCACCACTGCGTCCACCGTGGGCAGCAGCGCGGGGAGCTCCGCCGCCCCGTGCACACGTCCGGCCGGTGTGGTGCGCGCCGTCCGGGCCAACAGGACCGTCTCGCACCGGAACGCGCCGAGCCGGGCGGCGACGGCCGCGCCGACCGCGCCGTAGCCGATGACCAGGACGCGCTTGCCGACCAGCGTGGGCCTGATCTCGGGCCGCCACTCTCCCTGGGCCTGATGGGCCGTGAACTGGTCGAGCCCCCGGCACAGGGCCAGCAGCAGGGTGACCGCCAGCTCGGCGGTGGCCTCGCGGTGCACTCCGCGGCCGGTGGCCAGCCGGGTGCCGGGGGGCATGGCGCCCAGCAGGGGCAGCATGTGGTCGTAACCGGAGCTGAGCAGTTGGAGCACCTCGAGGTTGCGCATCCGCGGCAGTACGGGGCCCAGGACGCGTTCGGCACCGGGCGCCGGCAGGCCGGCGATGAACCGGACGTCGCCGGGGTCGCCGGGCAGCGGACCCGATCCGTCCCAGTAGGAGTAGGAGAGCCCGTCAGGCAGGCCGGGGATCTGGCTTCGGTGATAGGGGAGCCAGACGGACATGCCGTCCTTCATCGTGCATCAGCTTCTTCCCGCTCTGCGTGTCGCGTGGACCGGCGCCGGCGCGTCGGGCCCGGATGAGAAACCCACCGCTTCCTCGCGGCGGACATGTGCCCGACCGCCTCGGCTGACATGTGGTCGTCCACTCACTTGTGAGGACGTGTGTGTACGAGTCGAGGTTCACGTGAGACTCGCCACTCGCATGTGTGAACCGGTGCCGGGGGTCGTCGTCGGGGCCTCCCGCGCCGGGGACGTGGTCCCAGAGCGACGAGGAACGGCTCCTGCTCGTCAGCCGCGAACTGGCCGACGTCCTCATCACGCACGTTCACGCGCCGAGCGCCAGTGCGTCCGTCCTCAACGCTTGACGTCGTAGATGCGGTTGGTGAGGGTCTCGACGGCGAGCCTCCAGCTGTGCAGACCCACCTCAGCGGCGATCGCTTCGAGAGCGTCCCCGCCCGGATGATTGCCGAGCGCTTGAGGGCCGTTCTGCGCCATGGCTACCGGCAGACAGAGAACAGCTGAGGTCGAGGCGAAGGACCGGCCGACCGGGTGGATGTTCTCTCCGGGTTCGGCCGACACGTTCGGCTCGACGACAAGACAGCTTCCGTCGTCTGCGAGGGTCTCTTCCGCGCGCCGGAGTGCCGCACCGGGATCACCGAGATCATGGAGGCAATCGAAGAACGTGACGAGGTCGTAGGCGCCACCGGGGAAGTCATGGGCGGCGGCGACCTCGAACGTCACGCGATCACCGAGGCCCGCCTCCTCAGCCAGCTTTCGGGCTGCTTCGACGGAGGGCTCGTGGAAGTCGAAGCCATGAAAGCGAGACAGCGGAAATGCCTCGGCCATGAGCACGGTCGAGTGGCCGAAGCCGCATCCCACATCGGCGACCGACGCGCCTCGCCGAAGCTTGCTGTCGACGCCCTCCATGGCCGGCAGCCATTCCTGAACGAGGACTGCCTCGTAGCCAGGTCTGAAGAAAGCGGCAACGCCCTCCGCCAGTTCCGGTCCGTAGTCCTGCCAGCTCACCCCGCCACCGCTCCGGTAGGCGCTCGCCAGCGCCTCTTCGGCACCGTAGAGGGCCTTCAGCATGATGAAGCCACCACCGACGTACGTCGACAGAGAGGAATCCGCCAGTACAGCCGCATGCTCATCCGGCAGAACGTACGTGTTCGTCTTGAGGTCGTGCCATACGTAGGCACTGGCGACCTGCGCCGCCAACCACTCCCGAACGTACCGCTCGACGAGCCCTGACTTCTCGGCCAGTTCGTCCGAGGTGAGCGCCCCTGCCCCCGACATCGCCTTGTACAGTCCGAGGCGGACACCCAGAGATGTCGACACCCCCGCGAAGGCGGCCGCGTTGTCGGCGACCACCCGCTCGAGAAACTCCGTCACGCGACCCACATCCGACATGTGATCAAACCTTCAAAGTGCCGCGCCCGAAGTGCGACGGACGGATGCCCGGAATCGCGCTCCTGCGCAACAGCCGACATCCTGAGGAGCAAGTCGTGCTGAAGCAGAACCTCTCTCAGCTTTTCAACGAGTGAGGTTCCCCTCCGGGTTCACACGATCGCAGCCGACAGCAGACTGCAGAATGGACGGGTGAATCCGGCGCAGACGACTTCGCAGCAGACCCACCAGGAATCGCCCCGCAAGCGGGCCGACGCCCGCCGCAACCATGAGCGGGTCTTCGCGGCGGCGCTGGAGGTCTTCGAGGAGTTCGGGCTCCAGGGCACCGTGCCGCAGGTCGCCGAGCGCGCCGACGTCGGGAAGGCCACGGTGTACCGCAGCTACCCGACCAAGGAGGACCTGGTGGAGGCGGTCGTGCGGTACCGGCTGGCGGAGTTGGAACGCGCCACCGCGCCCGTCCTGGCGGAGGCCGAGGCCGCGCGGGCCTTCGACACCTTTGTGATCCTGCTCTTCGAGAACCTTGCCCGGGATCGTCTGCTGTCGGAGGCGCTCGCTGAGGGGCGGTCGACGACGTACACCGGTCCCCTGCTGCACCGGCTGGCCGCTCTGATGGACGATGCCAAGACCGCCGGCCGGGTCCGCCCGGACGCCACCCCGCTCGATCTGCGTGTGGTGCTGTGCGGCATGTGTCTGCAACTGATCAACCTCGCGGAACGGGACCCGGCACTGTGGCGCCGGTACGGCGAACTGACCCTCCAGGCGCTGCGACCCTGAACCGGGCGCGGCCTCACCGCGCGGGATCGGCGTCCACCAACTGCGCCCGCACACCAGGGAACCGGGCCGGCAGGGCCACCACCGAGCAGCCGACCATGCCGCTACAGACCACCGCGATCCGGTCGCCGGCCAGAGGCGCGGCATCCCACAGGGCGTTCACGGCGGTCTCGACGGTGCCCGCGAGGACGACCCGTTCGGCGGCACGCCGTCCGGCACCGGGTCACCGCGCTCGCGGGACGACGTAGCGGGTCCGGTGCGGATCGCTCGTCGTGGCTGACCACCACGAAGGCGCCAGGCAGAACACCGGGCGTCCGCTCAGGTCCGTTCCCCGGCTCCGGGAGCGCCAGCCAGTAACTCTCCGTGGCCCGGTGAGCGCAGCCGGAACGCGCAGGCCGAGTGGCTCGTCGTGGTGCTCCTCCTGATGGTTCGGGACGTCGGGCCGCCGAAACATGTCGCAGCCGAAGGGCTACACACCCGTCCGCACAACAAGAACTTTTCCGGCCATACCGGGTGACCAAATCCGACGGCGGCATCTAGTCTTCTGCGTGAGTGTGAGTGACCGGTCGGCCGGCGGCCGCGCTGTCGTACATACAGCAGCCCGACATGTGGCTGCGAGAGACGACGTATCCTCACCATTGCGCCTGACGTGATCCGTACGCACGGACGCGAGAGCGTTCGGGGCGGGCCGGTTCAGCGGTGAAGGGAGTGGGGGCGATGGAGTCGATCGTCGGGGCCATGATCGGCCGGGAAGGTGAACAGGAGGTCCTGTCGGCGTTCGTGGCGGCCTCCGAAGGACAGGCTCTCGTCCTCCGCGGTGACGCAGGTGTGGGCAAGAGCGCCCTGCTGGGACACGTCGCCGAACTCGCGACGGCCGAGAAACACAGGGTGATCAGGGCGGCCGGCGTCGAGGCCGAGTCGGAACTGCCGTTCGCCGGTCTGCATCAGTTCCTGCATCCGCTGCTCACCTACATCGACCGTCTGGACGACACGCACCGGCGGGTCTTCGACGTCGTCTTCGGCCGGGGCGATGGCACACCCCCCTCGGTCATGACGCTCGGGATCGCCGTCCTCGACCTGCTCTCCCTCGCCGCGTCGCAGCAACCCCTCCTGCTGGTGCTCGACGACGGCCAGTGGCTCGACACCTCCAGCACCGAGGTGTGCGGCTTCGTGGGGCGCCGGCTGACCGGCAGCTCGGTGAAGCTCGTCGTCGGCCTGCGCTCGGAGGTTCCCTCGGGCTTCGACACGGCCGCGCTGCCCGAACTGGCGGTGACGGCGCTGCCGGGGAAGGTCTCCGAACAACTCCTGGACATGCACCACCCTGGCCTCGATCCTCAGATCCGCCGTCTGGTGCTGGACGAGGCCCAGGGCAATCCGTTGGCCCTACTGGAACTGCCGCCCTATGTGCGCGGCGGCCGGGCGGGACGCAGTCCCGAGGAACTGTTCGGGTACACCGGCATCCCGCTGCCCCTGCGTCTGCAGCACGTGTACGGCGCGCGCATCAAGTCCCTCGGCGAGGCGGTGCGCGCCGATCTGCTGCGCGGTGCCCTGGACGGCGTCGGGGCGGGTATGGCGGCCGACCGCACCCGGAGCACGCGCTACCGCATGCGCGACGCCGACGAGGCCGCGGCCTGCGGTCTGCTGGACGTCGATCCGCTCAGCGGCGACTTCGTCTTCCGGCACCCCCTGGTGCGCTCGACGGTCGCCCAGATGGCCACCCCCAACGAGCGGCGGGCGGCTCACGCAGCCCTGGCCCAGGTGCACCGCGATGACGTCGAGCGGCGGGCCACGCATTTGGCGGCGTCGACGGTCGACCCTGACGAGGAGGTGGCGGCCGCACTGGAGGCGGCGGCCGAGTCCGCGACTCGGCGCGGCGGCGCGCTGGCCGCCGTCGCCTGGCTGACCCGCGCCGCGGAGCTCAGCGAGAGCCGCGAGGAGCGGTCCAGGCGGCTGGGCAGCGCGGCGCACGTCGCCGCGCACGCCGGCCAGCTGGACCAGGTCCGGCGGTTGGTCCGCTCGGACACCGGGTCCGGCAACAGCGATTCCCCGGCCTCGGTGGTCGCGTCGGGCTATGTCGCGTCCCTCGAGGACGGGGACCTGCTGTCCTCACGGCGCCAGGTCTTCGCGGCGATCGAGAGCATGCGCGACGGCGGGGTGCGGGAGTCGGACGAGGTGCTCACGCACTTGGTCGACCTGCTGCTGGGGATCAACCTGTACACAGGTGACGAGGACGGGTGGGAGCGGACTCATGAGCTCCTGGACTCGCTGGGGGACCTGGTGCCCTCGTATTCGCGCGTCTACCAGGACGCCTGGAGCGACGTGGTGCGTCGCGGCGCCGGTGTACGGGAACGGGTGGAACGCGCCTTCGCCGGTCTCCCCGACCTGGAGCCGTGGGATGTTGCCCGGCTGGGGGTCGCCGCCCACCGCGTGGACACCCTCAGCCGGTACCGGCCGCATCTGCAGCGCACCGTGGACCGCGAGGCGGAGACGGGGTCCCTGATCAACGTCATGTCCATGCTGCACATGATCATGATGGACCAGATCGCGGTCGGCGAGTGGGACGAGGCCGAACACACCGGACAGCATTGCCTGGAGCTGACGACAACCCACCGGCACACTCTGTTCGTTCTTCACGCGCAGGCACAGCTGGGTCTGCTGGCCGCGATGCGCGGTCAGGTGGCCCGGGCCCGGGAGTTGCAGGCCACCGTCGATGCCTGGGCCCGCCCCCGCGGCGTCGGATTCCTCACCCAGATCGCCGACGCGATCGGCACCACCGCCGCCCTCGCCGAAGGCGACTACGAAGCCGCCTACCTCCACGCCATCGGCATCACGCGCCCCGGCACCTTCACCCCCTACGCCTACGAGGCCCCCCGCACCCTCCTCGACCTCGTCGAAGCAGCCCTCCACACCGGCCGCACCGAACAAGCCCGCACCCACGCCCTCGCCGCCCAAAACGCAAACCTCCCCGACCTCTCCCCCCGCCTCGCCCTCATCACCTACGGCGCCCTCGCCATGACCACCACCGACCCCACCGAAGCCGACCAGATGTACCACCGCGCCGAAACACACCCCGCCGCACCCCACTTCCCCTACGAACACGCCCGCATCCGCCTCGCCCACGGCATCCGCCAACGCCACACCCACGGCCCCAAAGCCGCACGACCCTCACTGACCCTGGCCGCGGAAACCTTCGAACGACTGGGCGCCCCCACCTGGACCGAACGCGCCCGGGCCGAACTCCGTGCCGCCGGAGCATCCACCCTCACCTCCACGGCACACCTGGCAGCACTGACCTGGCAGGAACGCCGAATCGCCGACCTCGCGGCCAGCGGCCTCACCAACAAGGAAATCGGCGAACGCATGCACCTCTCCCCCCGCACCGTCAGCTCACACCTCTACCGCGTCTTCCCCAAACTCGGCATCACCTCACGCGCCGCCCTCCGCGACGCACTGGCCAAGATCCCCGGCGACCAGAACGTGTGACGACGGCACGCTGAGCCATTACGCGGGGTAGGCGCGGAGGCCGCGTTCGTCCAGCCAGCCGAGCACGTAGTCGGCGACGAATCTCCACCCGCTGTCGATCACCAGGGAGTGGGCGCGATCCGCGAACTGCTTGAGGTCGGTCGCCGCCGTGGAGTCGCCGTACTGCTTGTACACCGCGCGCGTGACGGAGTCGGGCACCATCAGGTCCTCCTGCCCGGAGATCAGCAGGAGCGGGCCGCGGTCCGCGTTGGCGACATCCACCACGGCACGCGGGCTGCGTACCTTGCCCGGGTGCCCGAGGTCGGCCAGCAGACGACGGGGCGTCGGCATCACGTAGCGTTCGAAGAGCCGGTCGGACTCCTCAGCCGCGACGGTGTTCGCGAAGGCGTGGTGAAACTGCTCCGGAGACAGGGGCACCAGCTGTTCGGGGTCGGCGTCGTAGGCTCGGCCGGGCGTCCACAACCGGGCCGGGGAGTCGGGCAACGGGATGTCGTTGATCGGGGCGGATGCGATGGCCACCGCGGCGCGACCGATGTTGGCGCCGATGAGATGCTGCGCGATGAGGCCGCCCACCGAGTGGCCGACGATCACCGGCGCGATTTCGAATGAACGTACGATTCCTGCGTAGTGGTCTGTCAGCATGTCCAGGCCAATGTCGGCGAGCGTCTCGGAAGACTTGCGCATGTCCCCGACGGCGGCCGCCTCCCCCGGCCATCCGGGCGTGAAGGCGAGGAACCCCCGGCTGGCGAAGCGCTCCGCCCATGACTCCCAGGACAGCGCGTGCAGCCAGGTGCCATGGATGAAGACGACGGGAGTGTGGTTCACGGCTGGCTCCTCCGAGCATGACGATCACCCGGCTCTGGCATGCGGGCGACCGTCCCAGGATCGTTCAGGCGCAGGTCAGGGGCGACAGTCGAATGACTTAATGTTGGCGACCCGCGCGCCCGCTGGGGCCGAGCGCCCCCTGGAAAGCCGCCCCTGAAAGGGCGCCTCGATACGGACCGGTGTCCGTCTGGCAGACGTCCGTCACCACGACTCACCGTCGAAGTCGGCGAGGTTGGACGGTCAAGTGACTTATGTACGACGCGCCCGCAGGGGCGAGGGTAGGTCGGGCCAGCTTTCGTCACGGGGAAGGATCCATCCGCCATGAGCAGCAACCAACCAGGTGTACATGCCCGCTTGGCGGCGCACGCCCGTCCTGAGCTGATCCTGGACATCGAGCGTGTGCTGGACGTCGCCGCACGGCAGACCATCAGGGCGGAGTTCCGGTTCGACCCGGGGGCTCCCCTGGTCGTCTCCGTGGAGCTTCTCATCGAGGGCGGCCCGCGTGTCCTGTGGCGGATCGGCCGCGACCTCCTCCAGCAGGGGCTGTACTCGGTGAGCGGCCTCGGTGACGTCCAGATGTGGCCGGCGCACTCGGAGGACCGGGCCACCGCGTGGCTTCGGCTGGCCTCCAGAGACATGGCGGCCCTGTTCGAGCTGCCCGTGTCCCCGCTGGAGGAGTGGCTGGAGTACACCTACGAGCTCGTTCCCGCCGGTCGCGAGATCACCGAGATCGACTGGGAGGTCGCCACCGCGGATCTGCTCCAGGGCCCCTGAAGAACGGTCGCCGAGCACCGACACCGCAGTGGCCGCCGAGCGGTTCCCGAGCGGAACCTCCGGCGGCACGCGACACCCGTCGGTCTCGCACTACGCGGGACACACCAGGCTCGGGGTGAACGACTCAGCACACGGGGCGCCGGGCCGCGACCAGCACGGGGCCGCCCGGAACCGTGGGGAAGGTCCTCGTCTCCCCGAGCCCGAGCGCGTCGAGTTCCTCACTCATGCGCGCCGCGTCGAAGGAGTTGCCCCCGCCGCGCACCGCGGTCCACCGCCCGACAGTGCGGCGCAGCGCGTCATCGCCGACGGGGTTGGTCCCCGCCACCAGCCACGCCCCCGGCACCAGGGCCACGACGAGCCGGGGCAGCACAGCCCGCAGCGCCTCTTCCGACAGGAACGGCGCCGGCAGCCAGATCAGCTGGTACGTCTCCGTTTCCGACACGTCCGCCGCGTCCTGCCGGCGCAGGGACACCCGGGCGGCCACCGCCGGATCCGCGGCGGTCAGCTCCGCCCGCGCCAGAGCCAGCGCCCGCTCCAGTACGTCGATGCCCTCTACCCGCGCCTTGGGGAAGCCCTCGCCAGCGCCAAGGCCAGCGCGCCGACGCCGGTGCCCACGTCGAGGATGCGGCTGCCCTCGGCCGCCAGTCGCTCGGCGCACCCGGCAAGCCGAGGAAGGATCTTCGCGGCGAGTACGCGGCCGGTCGCGGCGGAGGCCTGTCCCTGGCTGAGCAGCACCTCGTCGGACTGCGCTTCCCAACCGCCCTGCGGTGTACCGGCCACGTCGGAGACGGCGGCCGAGACCGCCTGCTGCAGCGAGCTGAGTTTCGCCTCCACCGCGCTGCGCGCGGTCGCCGCGTCCGCCTGGTCCAGCGAAGGGTGGACGGCGAAGCCGTCGGGACCCCGGCGGACCAGGCCCAGGCTCTCCAGGACCGCGGTGCGCTGTGGATCGCGCGCGAGCACGTCCACGAGGGGCGCCGACAGCGCCTGCCGCTGGGTGCTCACCAGTGCGGCCATGGCCCACACCGCGGCCTCCAGAACGGCCACCGGGGTCTCACCGAGAGACAGGGTGAGGCTCGTCCAAGGAGAGGCGGGTTCGGATGGTGTGGACATGGAGCCTCCGGAGGAGCGCCGCTACGACATATGTGTCGCGCTGGTACGCACACATGCTGCCATAGAAAGGTGTGAGCTGAGCATCCTCGAGACGTACGCCTCGGCTCGCTCCATCGCCGGAGGTGCCGCGCAGCCGGCCGAGGTGCCGCGCAGTCGGCCGCGCGGCTCGGCGGCCAGGAACTCCACGTGCCGCCGCGGTCCGGCGGCTCCCGGAAGCGGTCCCCGACCGTGCGTCGCCGTCGAGTCGTTGGTCATCAGCACTCCGACCTGCGCGGGATCAAGGAAGCCGGACCAGCCAACACCCGTTTCACCAGGGGATTTCGCGGCAGGCGAAGGCCTGCCGGGCCGACGGCCGCCTTTGGGGTGAATCCGTCGGCAGAGGAGCCGAAGACGTCCAGCGCGATTGCCTCGTCCCATCCGTGAACCTGCCATGGCTCCAAACCCGTTGCCCCAGAGAGGAACTCCTGCGGTCAGGGTTTTGATTGGCTGACCTGGCCGCAGGACGGAGCGGTCGTCCTCATGCTCTTCCCCCGACATGAGGACGGCCGCTCCACCCACCACAGCCGACCGGGGCAGGGTCAGAGCTTCGACGGGAGGTTCTTGCGGTCGGCGGCCTGGGCCCCTTCCAGGACGGTCCACAGTGCGACCGGCTACGCGGCGATCCTGCGTGCGCCGGGGTCGATCCAGGCATCGAGGGTACGTACGACAGCGGCTTCCTCCTCGCTCGCGCGCGACATCGTGTGCTCGAACTGCCTTCGTGCCCCGTCTTCGCTCAGTCCTTTGATGCGGAACGCCACGGTGACCGGTTCGGCCGGGAAGACCTCACGCAGATAGCGGACCTCGTCGCCGAGTGTCACGGAGGCAAACCCCGCCTTGTGCACGGCCCGGGGGCTCCACCGCGGCTCGAGCGGAAAGCCGGGCCAGGTGTGAGCACTCACACGTGTTTCACGATTGCACCGCCTGCTCCGGCACGGCAGAGTGTTCCAACTGCCGGGCCGCGCAGGCGAGACAGGTGCGACAGTCGCGGCACGATCCCAAGGACGAACCGGAAGGAAGACATGTGAGCCCGATTTCGGTCCGGGGATTCGCGGTTGCCTCTGCCACCGCGGTCACCGCTGTCGGAAGCGTCGTCGGTGTCGCCTCGGGCAGCGCCGCGCAGCCCAACGACGCCGAGGCGACGGCAGCCGACACCACGCTCCTCGCGGACATACCGGCGGGCCACCGGGCCCAGGTGCAGACCGCGTCCCTGACGCAGCAGGCCTATGTCCAGGCCACCGCCGCCGACGCGAGCGCCAAGAAGGACGCCGAGGAATCGGCCCGCATGGCCGCCGCCAAGTCCGCGCTCGAGAAGAAGCAGGCCGCCGAGCAGGCGGAACAGGAGGCCAAGGAGCGCGCCGAGGCCAAGGCAGCGGCCTCCCGGGACGCCTCCGGCTTACCCGTCCAGAGCTCCTACACCGTCGCGCAGATTCAGACAATGGCCGCACAGATGGTGCCCGGCGATCAGTTTCAGTGCTTCAGCAACATCGTGGACCACGAGTCCAGCTGGAATCACACGGCGGTCAACACCTCCTCCGGTGCGTACGGCCTCTTCCAGGCACTGCCCGGCTCCAAGATGTCCTCCGTCGGCGCCGACTGGCGGACCAACCCGGCCACCCAGATCAAGTGGGGGCTCAACTACATGAACAGCGTCTACGACAGCCCCTGTGGCGCCTGGCAGTTCTGGCAGGCCAACCACTGGTACTGAGCGCCTGACCCCTCGGAGAGGTTAGGGTCGGAGAAGACACGTGTCGTGGCCGGGAGGACAAGGTATGAGCGGGATACCGGGAGACACCGGGCCTGCGGAGGACGCAGCGCTGACACGGGCCGCGCAGGCGGGCGACGTATCGGCTCTGGCCCTACTGCTGGAACGTCACCGACCCGGAATGCGCGCGGTGGCGCTCAGCCTGCTGGGGCCGGGCCCGGACGTGGACGACGTCATGCAGGAAGCGGCGCTGGTGGCGCTGCGCCGGATCGTGGACGTACGCGACCCCGAGGCCGTGGGGCCATGGCTGCGCATGGTCGTACGGAACAGCTGCCGGACGCTGCTGCGTGCCGCGCAACGTGTCGAGCCCATGGAGTCGGTGCCACTGCCGTCGGACGGCGGCACACCCGAGCAGATCCTGCAGACCCACGCGCTGCGGGACTGGATCTGGGAGGCCGTCGAGGCGTTGTCCCCGACCCTGCGCCTGCCGATCGTCCTGCGCCACTTCTCCACCGGGATCACCTCGTACCAGCAGATAGCCGAAGCCTGCTCGGTTCCGGTCAGCACTGTGCGCAGCCGACTGAGCCAGGCACGCGGCGCGCTCGCCCAGACCCTCACCGCCACCGCGGCCACGGCGCACGAGGACGTGACACGCCGTACCGATGCCAGCTGGCAGGAGGTGCGCGAGACACTCGCGGCCGCCGAGCGCGGCGAGTTCGGCAAGGTGGTCAAGGATCGCTACTCCGCCGAGCTCTCGCTCCTGACCGCAGGCCGGCGGCTGGGCGGAGCCGACCTCCTGCTGGCGGGGATGGACTGGGACCTCTCGGCGGGGGTGCGCCAGCGCCCCTTGCACGTGGTTGCCGGCCGGTCCCTGGTCGTCTGGGAGATGGAGCTGGTCAGCCCGCCCGACGACCCGGACCACTGCCCGCCCGGTGTCGCCTGGATCATGTCGCTGGACGGCGGTCGCTTCGACCGGGTCTCCCTCTACCACGCATCACGTCCCGAGGCCGCGCCCACTCCTGTCGCGGTCTGAGCCCTGGGCCCGGGCACATGGCCCGGCAACATGACCCAGATCACATTACGGCGATAAAACTTCTCGGATTCCGGAGCGTCTTGTCGGTGTCACTGACACCTGCGGACCCTACGGAGATCCCGATGAACACATCCACCGCACACACCGACCCTCTCTCCCCCGGAACCCATTCCTTCCAGCGGGGTGGAATCGTCCAGCGGTACCACGTCCACGGCAGCGGCCCGGTGTGCGTGGCGCACTCCGGCGGTCCCGGCATCTTCTGGGACTACCTGCGGATGCCCGCCCTCGAAAAGCACCTGACGATGGTCTACGTCGAGCCCGTCGGCACCGCCGAGGACAGCCGTCTCCCCTCGCACCCGCACGGTTACACCCGGGAGAGGTACAGCCGCTTCCTGCAGGTGCTGATCAACCGGCTCGGCGTGCCAAAGGTGCACCTGCTGGGGCATTCGCACGGCGCGTTCGTGGCCGCCTACCACGCCCTGCACCGTTCCGAGCAGGTGGCGGGCGTCGTGCTGTACGAAGGCGCGCCCGTCACCGGTCCCGAACACGGCGCGGAGGCCGGCCGCATGGTGGAGGCGTTCGCCGCGAAGCACGCCGGCCATCCCGGACTGCCCGATGTGCTGGCCGCGTTCGGCGCGATGTCCGCCATCTCCAGCGACGAGCAGACCGTGGCGGTCGCCCGCGGTGTGCTGCCGTCGTACTTCGCCGACTACTGGGGTAACGAGGAGCGGCTGGCCCCGATCCGGGACGCGGTCCGGGCTACGTACATCTCAGGCCTGGACGAGCACCTCGCGCCCGAGGACATCGACGATCGCGCAGCCCTCAAGGGACTGGAGCCGCCGGCTCTGGTCGTCGTGGGCCGGCACGACGTGATCTGCGGGCCCCGCTGGGCGCTCGAACTCGACGAACTGATCCCCGACTCGCAGCTGCTGGTGCTGGAGAACAGCGGCCACATGGGACACATCGAGGAGCCCGAGCTGTTCGCCGGCGCGGTCCGTGACTTCGTCCGGCGGACCGGCGGCCAGCGGGACGGAGCCGCGTAGGCACCTCACCACGTGCGTCGGCCCACAGAGGGCCGACGCACGTGAATCCAGTGCGAGGCCTGGCTCGTCGTAGTAGTGGGGACCTGTCTGCAGGCCCTGCCTGAACCCGGTCGGAGTCATACGGATCGACCAGGACAATCACAGCGCTGAAGCGGCCCGCGACCATCGCGGTCGGCATCTGTCGCCGACTCTCCGGCCGGTGTCCGGCCGGCATCTGACGAGCCGACTCGGCGGTCGGTCCGTGTTCAGACCCCTGGCCGATCGGTGCCTTGTCCGCAGTCGCGAGACGACGCCGGGCTCGGCGGCATGCGCCTCAACGGTTCGGTCAAGTCGGGTTACCGCCCCCGTCAGTTCGACCTGTCCGGCAAACAAACCCTCCCGTGACGGCATCATGGCCGGGGCCGGCCCCACGGCAGACACCTCACCGAGGCGGCACGGCCGGCCGAACAACGACACGCAATGGCCTGCACGGGTGTAGCTGGCAGCGATCACGACGATGGCAACCAGCAGCCAGCCCTCGATCGGCCGTACCTCCGGGTGACCCCGTTGAACAACCGAGCCACTGACGCGTGCCGTTGAGGACGCCGGCACCTGACACGGGGCCGACAAGTACCCATTCCGGCACTGCACGCTGGAGCGAACGGCGCGAGCGGGCTGGGAACGCCCCGGCCTGCGAAGGCCCGGCCCGAACGGTCCGGAGCCCGGGAGACGTCGCCCGCCGGCCCAGAGACAGCCGCCGGTCGGTGCGTCGAACTCACCGTCACCGTCTGGGCGACCTGCTGCCCGTCACGACCATTACTGGAAGTTCGCCCGGCCCGGATTGGCCCATCATGCACTGTTTGCGGATGGAGGAACCTACGAACTTGAGGATTCGCTGAGTATTCGGCGCGCACATTCGTATCTGAGGATGCGCTTCCCCCATGCCGGAAGTCCTGACCGGCTCCGGAGATGTCCTTGAGAGGCCTGATGAGACGCAACACGCGAAAAAGATCGAAGACTGCCCGCCGAGCGGTAGGCGCGGCGGCCGCACTGGCCATCGGGGCCGGTGGACTGGTGGCGGTCAACATCTACGCCTCGGCCGACGAAACCGGCGCGTCGAAGGGCTCTGCCCAGAACCAGGCGCTCGCGGCTGGAACCTCCACCATCGACTGCCCCGACGTCGGCCAGCAGTTGACATCAGTGCCCGCCCAGGCGAAGGCACAGGTAGACAAGGAACTGGCACTCCTCGACAAGCAGATATCCGAGGCATACCAGCGCCTTTCCACCTCCCAGAAGGCGATTCAGCAGGACCCCAACTTCGCCCAGAACGCGATCGTGGGCCCGCTGAAGGACAAGCGGAAGGCGACGATCGACCGGATCGCCATCGCCATCGGCCGTGTGGCAGCCAAGCCGCAGGGCCTCGACGCCTTGGCGGCCTGCACGCTGCGCGCCACCGGCAACCAGCCCGCCGCCGGCAACCAGCCCACCGCCGGTCCAGGCGGCAACAACACCAATGCCGGTGTGACCGGCAACGGCCCCGTCGCCGCCGACTTCGTGGACATCACCAAGGTGAAGTCCAATGTGCGCACGCCGGCCAGGTCGGCGAAGGCTTCAAAGGGCGTCTTCGTCAGCAAGTGCGGGGTGAACGCCAACAAGCTGTACAACAGCGACAACGTCATCGTCGCGCCCGGTGTCACCAACGGCGCACACCACCTGCACGATTACATCGGCAACCAGGACAACGACGCCTTCTCGAGTGACCAGGACTTCGCCAAGGCCGGGACCAGCTGCCAGAACAAGGGCGACAAGTCGTCCTACTACTGGCCGGTGCTGCGCCTGCAGGACGGCACCAAGGACTTCGACGCCGACAAGCAGGGCGGCGGCGCCGAGGGCAACACGGGCCGGATTCTGACGGCCAAGAAGGCCACCTTGAACTTCGTGGGCAGCCCCCGCGGCAAGGTGGTGGCGATGCCCCAGTTCCTGCGCATCATCACCGGTGACGCCAAGGCGTTCGTCAATGGCACGGCCAACGCCAACGCCTCATGGAGCTGCACCGGATTCGAGAGCAAGGTGCAGTTGAAGGACAAGTACCCCCTCTGCCCGTCAGGCAGCGACGTGGTGCGCACCTTCAAGTTCCAGAGCTGCTGGGACGGCACGAACATCGACAGCGCCAACCACCGTACGCACGTGGCCTTCGCTGACGCCAACGGCAACTGCTCGGCCGGCTTCAAGGCCATTCCCCAGTTGGTGCAGCGTTTGGTGTACGACGTGGACGCGCCCAGCGTCAAGGACAACGGCAAGACCCGTCCGTTCTTCTCGCTGGACAGCTTCCCCGAACAGCAGCACAAGCCGGTCACCGACCACGGTGACTTCATCAACGTCTTCGACGCAAAGCTGATGAACAAGGCGGTCCAGTGCATCAACACCGGACGTAAGTGCAGCTGAGTCCGAGTACTGAGCGGTGGGCGTCGCGCTGACGACGCCCACCGCCGTGCATGGAATGCTGGTGCTACCGCCACGTCCGCGGCGTCAAGCGGGCAGCGCATCATCGACATGTTGCGTTTCTCAGTCGCACCGAAGGACGACCGCCACCTCCAGCGTGGCCTCGGCCAAGCTCGTCTCGATGGCGTCGTGGCCCTCGATCACCTCTCCGAGGGCGACCGCCACCACAGAGGCCCTGGGTGGTTGCTCCACGGCACCGCCGACGTTGAAATCCTCCGTCACCCGGGACCGACCGCCAGGCGCCCTCACCCACCCACCGGGACACCGGGCGGAAAGGTTGCGATCCTCGCTTGCCCGGGAGGATGACCGCCACTAGCGCGGCGCAGTTCGTCACCCACGGCGGTGAGTTGGTTCCTGGAAGGCGAAGCCGGCGGCTTCAACGCCGATCCGAACCAGACCGTCGCCGACTACCTGAACACGTGGCTGACGGCGAAGACGCTGTTTCTCAAACCGACGAGCACGGCCCGCTCCCGGGACTACGTGCACAACGATCTCGCCCCCGCCTTCGGCACCCGCAAGCTGGACGACCTCGGGCGCCGACACATCACCGCCTTCGTGACCCGCGAGCTCGCCGCCGGCCGCGGCCGCGCCACCCTCAACCGGTGTCCGGCCACACTGTCCAGCGCACTGAGGGACGCCGTCCGCCGGCACCGCCTCGCCCACAACCCCGCCAGCCCACCGGCCCTGCGCCGACCGCCCGCGCCGGAGCGCCGGATCTGGACCGCGAACGAGGCCGTCCGCTTCCTCCAGCACTGCCACCAAGCCGACCCGGACATGGCCGACCTGTTCGAGTTCCGCATCGGCACCGGCCTACGCAAAGGCGAAGCCCCCGGCCTGCACTGGGACGACGTCCATCTGACCGAAGGTTCTGTACGTGCCGACCACACTCTCCGCGATCGGCAACAACCGACTCGTCATCACCGCCCAAGGCCCGCTCACAACTGGGGAGTCGGCAGCACCATCAGGCGGCACGTTGGCCCTTGGGGCGAGAGAAACGACCGCCGTGGCTCAGGGTGGAGCGGCCGGCGGTTGACCGAGTGAGGGTAGCTGCGGGCTCCGCCGGTACCGTGTTGCCTATGGCCGGACAGCTGAGTGACGCGGAGCTCGATGAGCTGGTCGAGCAGGCCACCGTAGACGCCTACGACGACGAGGAGCAGCTCACCGGCCTCTTCACGATGCTCGCAGAGCATCTGGCCGTCCCGTTCAAGACGGTCGTTTTCGGCGTCGAGGTCACCGTGAAGAAGGTGGACCTGCTGCCCGGCAGCCAGATCGTGGCGGTCTGTACGCGAGGCGGGCACCGGCAGGCGATCGGCATTCTCGACCTTCCGTTGCCGGATCCGGCGCCCGAGGGGGCTGAGTGGATCGAGGCCTACCGGCACTGGGGACCGTAAGAGCGCCCGGGTCAGTGGCAGCCCGGCGGCGTCGGCCGGTAGCCCTGATCGGCGAGCCAGGGATGTGTGGTTCGTCGCGGGGCGCGGCGGCGACTGGGACGCCCTCGATGTTCGCCTGGCGCGAGAGAGTTCGAGCCGGGTGATGCGCGGGGCGTATCTGGAGCCGTTGCGGAGTCATCTGCAGGATCTACGGGAGCGTCTTGCGGCGGACGGGCTCAACGCGGCCGAGCTGACCGGAGGCACGGCGCGTGATCCGCAGGTGGTCGCCCGAGCGTGTGCCAAGGTGTGGAAGCAGGCGCTGGACGGGCCGGCGAAGACGGCGCCTATGCGCCGGAGTCATGGCCCGCTCTCTCCACACTGCCGCCCATAGCCCACGCCTCCCTGGAATCGCCCGCCGCGGCCCACCCCAGGGGCGTTTGAGTATGACGTCCGGTCAGCTCCAGCCGCCTTGCCCGCTCTCCGTCCGAGCCCACCCACCCGCGGCGGCGATAGGGTCCGCCGTGTGAGCGAGTACCAGTACTACGAGTTCCAGTCCCTCGACCGGCCGCTCAGCCGCGGGGAACAGGACCAGCTGCGGGCCCTCTCCAGCCGGGCCCGGATCACCGCCACCAGCTTCACCAACACCTACAACTGGGGTGACCTGCGCGGGAATCCACGCCACTTGGTCGAGCACTACTTCGACGCCCACCTGTACGTCACCAACTGGGGCACCCACCGCCTGATGCTCCGCCTGCCCAGGCAGGCCCTGGCCCTGCCCACGGTGAAGCCGTACTGCCTCGACGACCACATCGACGCCTGGACCACCCGCACCCACCTCCTGCTCGACCTCACCAGCGAGGACGAAGGCGGCGACTGGATCGAGGGCGCCGACGACTCACTGGCCGCCCTCATCGGCGTACGCGACGAACTCGCCACCGGCGACCTGCGCCCCCTCTACCTCGCGTGGCTCTCCGCACTCGCCGCCTGGGAACTCGAAGACGACGACGATGAGGAGTACTTGTCCTTCCCCGAACCGCCCGTCCCGGCCGGCCTCGGCGAATTGACCGCCCCGCAAAGGGCGCTGGCGGACTTCCTGCGTGTGGACGCCGATCTGCTCGCGGCTGCGGCACAGGCCAGCCCCGCCGCACCCAAGAAATCGGCCAATCCCACGAAGAAGGAACTCGTTCCACTGATCGCCACCCTCTCGGAGAAGGAGAAAGACGACCTGCTCCTGAGGCTCGCCCTCGGTACCGAACCGCAGCTGCGCACCGAACTCCTGCATCGCCTGCGCGGCACCACCGCCCAGGCCAGGGTCCCCGGGCGCCCGTCCGCCGCCCACCTCCTGGACGCCGCCCACACCCTGCGCACCGCACGCCGGCAGCACACCGAACACGAACGGGCCGAAGCCCGCGCCCGGCACCTGACCGCCCTCGTACGCGAGGCCGACTCCGCCTGGCAGCGGATCGAGGCGCACATCGCCACCAAGAAGACCACCGCCTACGACCAGGCCGTCGCCCTCCTCGGGGAACTGCGCGACGCTTACGCCCACGCCGGACGTGACGCGGAATTCCGCCAGCGCCTGAGTCGCCTGCGCGAGGACTACCAGCGCCGCCCCGGCCTTATCCACCGCCTCGACCACAACGGTCTCAGATAACGCCCGCCGTGCCACGGGGCCGAGGAAGCCCAGGCGGAGCTCCTCAGGGAAGCAGTGTGAACGCGGGAACATGTTCGGGCACGAGCGCCCAAAAGTCCCGGTGATCGAGCGTCTGGCCGGGGTCTCGGGCGCTGAGTACGTCGACTGGGCCGCAGGGAGCACGACTTGGCGGGTGGCGGCCGGGACGAGCTTTCCGTCCCGGGCCCGTACGGCGACCATGTAGTGGTGGGTGCGGCCGTCCCCCGGGGGCGTTTCGGCAGTGGTGTCGGTGAAGCTCGTACGTCTCTTGTCCAGCGTGGCGACCAGGGTGGCCGCCGACGGTGTGAAGTCCTTTCGACCGGCGCGGTGCACCTGGTAGGCGGTGATGTCGTCCGCGCGGGCCTGAGAGGGGTCGACGTAGGCGCTCCAGGACAGCTCGGCCCCGGTGGTACGTACGTCGGTGGGCCGGTGAAGTGTCACGCCTGTGCGGTCGGAGGCCAGGGTGAACCGGCCCGCGCGACCAAGGCCCGGCAGGGAGTCGTCCGGAATGGCGGATGGGGCGGAATCGTCGGCCGGCGCCCAGTCCTGAGCGTCGTCGAGCCAGGTGTCGGGCTTTACCTCGGCCGGGGCGGCGAACGCCACCTGCGGCAGGGCCGAGGTGATGATCACGGTGGCGGTCACACAGGCAAGCAGGCGAGCTAATCGACCCATCCGGCCATGTCCGTCCGGCGGTCCGGCCGGACGGCGCCGAAGGCGCCGCGGCTACCACCTTCACATGAGGAACGGGCGCGTCTTGCCGGGAGTCCCGCCGAAACGGCTCCGAAAGACCCGAGTGAAGTGAGCCTGGCTGGCGAAGCCCCAGCGATGGGCGACATCGGCGATGGTCAGATGGCGTGAGCCGGGATCGGCGAGCGCCTGCCGGGCCTTGTCCAGCCGCTGTTCGAGAATGTGGCGGGAGGGGCTCACCCCGGTCGGCTGGAAGATACGGCTGAGGTGCCGGGCCGACACTCCGATCGCCTCGGCGACCCGCCCTGCGCTCAGCCCGGGGTCGGCCAGGTGCCGGTCGATGTAGTCCTTGGCCACGGCCAGCTGGGAGAGTGCGGCAGGCGGCGCGGACCCACCATCCAGCCTCGGTGCGGCCAGCGTACGGACGAGGTCCAGCACAGTGTCCTGGGTGCTGATCGAGTCATCGCTCTCCTGCCCCGTGACCCAGTCGGCCAGTACCGCCTCCAGCGCGGAAGCCAGCGCACCCTCGACCGCCGACCCTCTGCCGAGCAGCATCGGCGCCGACACGTCGCCGGAGGCGCACCGCGTGGCGAACACCTCGCGGGGGATGTCCACCAACAGCTGGCGCATGGGAGAGGGGAACCCGAACAGGTACGACCGGCGCGTCTCGTACAGGATCAGGTCGCCCGTCTGCAGGGTGTGGCAGCCGCCCTCGTGGAAGAACACCCCGCGGCCCGCTGTCAGCAACGAGACGAAGACGGAGTCCTTCGGCAGCGCCTGACACGTCCGCGGAGTCCGCTCGATGACGTGCTCGTTGCCGGAGATCTCGGCCAGTCTCAGATCACCCAGCTCGATGTTCGTCTCCGTGGCCAGCAGGCCCTGCTCCGAGTAGGACGAGCAGGTCAAGCCCACCAGGGCCCGTCGGTTGTGTTCCTCCCAGAAGTCGATGCGGTCCGCCGGATCGACCGACTGCGTGGACACACGGGAGACGATGGGTACGGTCACCTGAGTCTCCTTTCCAACCCCTACATCCGACAACGGTGTGGCTTGGGGGCCGGTATACCGGGGCGACAACAAGTCGATGCCGCGCCCAGGTGAGTACAGCCACCGGCAGGAGAGTGAGCGAACTGGGCCGTGCCACCTGCTCTGATGTGAGGGCCGTCGGCGGCGCCTGCCTCCTCGCCGGCCTTGAGCGTACTCCGGTGCCGAACCGGCGTCACGGGTCGCAGCCAGAAGCCCGGCCCTCGAACCAGTGGGCCGGGCGAAAGCGGTCCGGAGAGGGCGCGCCGTACTCCGGCGTACCGGACGGTTCAGACGGTCAGGTAGCCGCCGTCGACCGGGAGGACCGCGCCGTTGACGTAGGAGGCGGCGGGCGAGCACAGGAAGGCGATCACTGACGCGATCTCCCGCGGAAGGCCGAACCGTCCGAGCGGGACTCGCGCGAGCACCGCCTGCGCGGCGTCAGGGTCGTCGAGCAGACCGCGGGCGAGCGGAGTGGTGACGAAGCCCGGTGCCACCGCGTTCACACGGATGCCGTCCGCGGCGTACTCGGCAGCCAGGGACCGGGTCAGCTGGGAGACGCCGCCCTTGCTGGCGCTGTAGGCCGGCCGGTCTCGGCTGCCGAAGAAACCGAACATCGACGAGACGGTGACGATGCTGCCACGCCGGCGGGCGAGCAGCGGGCGTGCCGCCTGGCACGCGACCATGGCGGAGGTGAGGTTGACCTCCAACACCTGGTCCCACCATCCGAGGTCGTATTCGTCGCGGTCCCGGCTGACGCCGGCGCAGGCGACGAGGTGGTCGATGCGGTCGCAAGCCTCGATCCGGCCGACGAGGCCTTCCCGGTCCGTGACGTCCTGCTCCACGATGTCGACTCGCTTGTGGCGGGGCAGCTCGTCGGCGTCGGCCGGCGGCAGTCCGAGGGCGTGCACCTCGGCTCCGAGTTCGGCGAGCAGGTCGGCGGTGGCCGCGCCGATGCCGGAGGTGCCTCCGGTCACCAGGACGCGCTGGCCGGCGAAGGGGTCGGGGGTGAGTCCGGTGGTCATCTTTGTCTTTCCGTTCCGTCGGCGAGGGGGTGGGGGGCTGGTGCCCCGGTGCGGTGTGCCGCTGGGTCGACGAGGATCTTGACCTGGTTTCCCGGGCCGCCCAGCAGCGCCTCGAATCCATGGGAGACGAGGTCGTCGAGGACGATGGTCGAGGTGACGACCGGTGTCAGGTCCAGGTGCTGTTCCGCGACGAGCCGGATGAGTTCCGGATAGGTGTCGCGGTAGCCGACGCTGGCGACGATCGACTGCTCGTTGTTGACCAGTGCGAAGGCGTCCAGGGATACCTCCTGGGCCAGGCCGACGAGGACGATCCGACCGCCGCGCCGGGTCGCGGCCAGGCAGGTGCGCAGGGCGATCTCGGATCCGACCACCTCGAACGCGACATCGACGCCCTCTCCGCCGGTCAGCTCATGGATCCGCTCCCCGGCGTCTCCTTCTCGGCCGGCGTCGATCAGGTCGGTGGCGCCGAGGCGGGCCGCGAGTTCCAGACGGCCCGGGGACACATCGACGGCGACGATCCGCCGCACCCCGCGTTCCCCGGCGAGCAGGACGGTGAACAGGCCGACCGGCCCCAGGCCGACGACCGCCACCGTCTCCGGTGTGGTTCCGGCGCGCCGCAGTGCGTGCAGGGCGACCGAGGCCGGTTCGAAGAGCGCGGCCTGCTCCAGCGACACGGTCTCGGGGAGGCGGTGCGCCATGTAGGCGGGGATGGCGGCGTACTCGGCCATGCCGCCGTTCCCCATCAGCCCGGCGAACCCGAAGTGCCGGCAGATGTTGTACTCGCCTGCCCGGCACCGTGGGCATGCCCCGCACCGGTAGTTCGGCTCGACCGCCACTCGGTCACCGATGGCCAGGCCGGTCACCGACGGCCCGAGGGCCGCCACCGTCCCGCAGAACTCGTGACCGAGGACGAGCGGAGCTGTGGCGCCGGACGCCGGATGCGGCTCGGCGACCGGGATCGCGTGCGGCCCGTCGGCGTACTCGTGCAGGTCGCTGCCGCATATGCCGCAGTAGGCCACCTCGACGAGCACCTCGCCGCGCAGGGGTGCTGGAACGCCGACCTCGGCAATGCGGACGTCCCTGGCTCCGTACCAGACAGCGGCCTTCATACGGTGCCCTGTATCGGACTGCGCTTTCATCCGACCGCTCCCGCCACGACTGTGTCCGAGCCGACCTCAGTCGCAGCCCGCTCGGCCCGCCGGCGCAGCACGCGCGGCGCGGTCTCCCGCAGGCCGAAGGCAAGCAGGACGACGGCGCCGCCGACGGAGATGAACACGGCCGTCTGCAGACCCCAGGCGTCCGACGCGCGCCCGGCGATCACCGGGGCGAGGAAGCCAGGGGTGAGGAAGGGCAACGCCTGGCGGTCGAAGAAGGCGAAGACGAATCCGAAGGCCAGAAAGAGGATCAGCAACAGCCGGTTCTCGTAGCGGCCTGGATCACTGCCAATGGCCGAGGGCGATTTTGCGCGGGCCGGACAGAGGTACGGATACGTGGCATGGCCACCTCGGTTGAGGGGAGAGACCGGGGTCACCGGAAGAGCGAGTTGACGTAGTCGGCGCCGATGCCGACCTTCTCGTAGTGGTTGCGGCACAGCTCGATGTAGTCGTGGACGTCGAAGTAGCCGACGGTTTCGCCGTTCTCGTCCAGCCAGATCAACGGCCCCTTGACGATGAAGAACGCCTTCATCGGCTCGTCGCTCTCGTAGGCCACCAATGTGTGTCCCTCGCCCGGCGCCTCGTAGATGAAGTCACCGGCCTGCGCGGTCCAGGGCCGCTCCAGGTAACCCCACTTGCCGGAGATCGTGTAGGCGAACACCTCGTGCGGGTGGTAGTGCCGGTTTACGAGTCCGGCCTCCTTCGCGTACAGGATGTCTGCCCAGGAGTTGTCCTTGACGTTGATCCACAGCGGCCGCGATCCGACGGTCTCGCTGAGCGGTGCGTAATACCGGTCGTCGTCGGTGGCCACCTGGGACAGATAGACCTCCGGCTGCGCGTCAGGCTTGACCGAATTCGTGATCGGCTTGAGGCCCTTCCAGAATTCGGACCTGGCTTCCTCTGACATGTTTCGGCTCCATTTCGTCGGGGTGGCCGACAGTGAACCCCGAGAGCCGAGGACAGGTCTTTCCTTTGGGAGACATCGTGGATTGCCTGTTTGGGACATGCCCGCGCCGCCCGCCTAGCCCTGTCGCCGGTCGGGCGATTCCTCCAGCTGAGCACCCGCCTGGCCCAGCATCGTCTTGGCCGGAATGAAGGCTCCTCGCGAACAGGGACGGCGGGGCCGGCCAGGACGTAGAACCGCAGGGTGTTCTGCATGTGGCGCCTGCCGCTGCGGAAGACCATGCGGGTGAGCGCGAACGTGAACGCCCCGCCCGGCGTGGCAGAGCGGCTGACGGGTCTCGTCGGAGCGCTGCGCTCGCACGGCGTGCGGATCGGCACCGGAGAAACCGTCGACGCCGCACAGGCGTTGGAGGCGCTCGGCCTCGCGGACCGGGAACGGCTGCGCGAAGGGCTGGCCGCCACGCTGCTGCGCAGTACGGGACAGCGGTGGGTCTTCGATCCGGTCTTCGACGTGTACTTTCCGCGCCGCGTCGGGGCGCCGGAAACCGAAACGCCCGCCGACCGGGAGGACTTGCGGGACCGGCTCGCGGCCGCCCTCGCCGCCAACGACCAAGCGTTGCTGGGCCACTTGGCGGTCGAAGCGGTGGGCGGCCTCGGCGGGTACGGTTCCTCGCCGGGGTCGGACGGCTGGTCGTCCCACCATGCGCTCGACCGGCTGCGACTCCTCGTTGAGTCGGTTCGAGTTGGCTCGCGTCGGTGCGCGTCGGTGCGCGTCGCTTCGAGTCCGAAAGGGGGTCGTTCAGCGGGCGGCGGACACGTCGTCCATGTCGGCCACGGCGGCCTCCACGCGCACGGCCGCCTGCTGCATGCCGTGCAGTTCGCCGGGCGTGAGGTCCCACTCGACGACCCGGCGCACCCCGTCGCGGCCCAGCTCCACGGGCACACCGAGACTCGCCCCGTGCACTCCGTACTCACCGTCCAGGACGACCGACGCGGGCAGGACGGCCCCGCTGTCGGTCGCGATGGCTTCGATCAGCCGCGCGGTGCCCAGGCCAGTGGTCCAGGTGGAGGTACGGCCCGAGTCGAGCGCCACATGCCGGGCGTACCAGTTGTCGGCGTACTCCTCGGCTGCTGCCCGCTGTTCGGTGGTGAGGACGACGGGCTCGCCGTCGACGGTGATCCGGCTGTAGAGCGGGACCTGGCCCTCGCCGTGCTCGCCGATCATCCAGGCGTCGACGTTCCTGGGGTGGACGCCCAGGGCATACGCGATACCTGTGCGCAGGCGCAGGCTGTCGTTGAGCGTGTAGCCGATCAGCCGGTGCCGAGGCAGCCAGCCCTGCCGGTGTACCCAGGTCATGAGCGTGTCCACGGGATTGGTCAGCATCAGTACGACACCGCCGAAGCCGGAATCCTTCAAGGGCCGCAAGCACTGACCGACGATCGCCGCGTTGTCGGCGAGAAAGACCGACCGCGAGGAGTTCAGCCGCAGCGGTACGGCGGCGCTGAGCACGACGACGTCCGCGTCGAGCGTGTCCTCGGGCGTGCCGCCGCGAACGGTGTCGGGCGTCGCGCCGAGCGCGAGCGCGTTCTCCTGGTCCATCACATGGCTGGTGATCATGTTGGGCCTGGTGTCGACCAGGACGATCTCGTACGTGCCCTGCGCGGACAGCAGGTTGAACGCGGTGGACGAGCCGATGCCGCCCGCGCCCCCGATGATGAGGACCTTCATCATGTGTCTGTCTCCTACGAACGGAATTCGGGATCGGCCTCGACGGCCACTTCGAGCACCAACGGCTGCTGCCGCCCGGCGAGGTCCGGCAGCACCTTGTCGAGTACGGACAGCAGGGCGGCGTGGCTGTCGACCCGCTCGGCCGGGCAGCCCAGCCCGCGCGCCAGTCCCGACACGCTCAACTCGCCGAACGCCGGCCAGGCCGGGGCGGCCGAGCCCGCTCGTTCCGAGAGGCGGTCCATGATCGCGTATCGGCCGTTGGCCAGGATGACGAACAGCACGCCGGTGCCGTAGTACGCGGCGCTCCACAGCGCCTGGACCGAGTACAGCGACGACCCGTCGCCGATGACGGCCACCACCGGCCGCCCGGGATCCGCCATCCGTACGCCGATCGCGGCCGGCATCGCGAAACCGAGGCCCCCCATGGCGGCGCTGAGAAAGCCGAACGGGGCACGGGCGGGCAGCAGCGCGTGCAGATCCGGCCGGCTGGACGGGGTCTCCTCCACGACCACCGCGTCCGGGGCGAGCCGGTCGGCCAGGGCCGCCAGCACGTGCGCCGCGCGCAGCGGCTCGCCGTCGGCGGGCGGGGCAGGCGGTGCCAGGCTCCTCATGGGCGGCCGGGGCGTGCCCGTGGCAGCGGGAAGCGCGACCGACAGACGCCGCACGGTGTCAGCCGGGTCGGCCAGCACCGCCAGCTCCACCGGGCTGCGGTGGGCCTCCTCCGGGTCGTCGGTGATCACGGCGAGCCGGGTACCGGGTGCTACGAAGGTGCCCTGCTCGTACGGATACTGCCGGAACACCGGTGCCCCCACGGCCAGTACGGCGTCGTGCCCGGCCAGCGCCGCCCGCAGCCCCGACCGGGCCGAGGGCAGGTGCCCGGCGAAGAGCCGGTGATCCTGCGGAAAGCCTGCCCGGGCCCCGAACGACTCCTGCCACACCGGGCAGTCCAGCCGTTCCGCCAGCGCCGTCAGGCTCCCCCACCCCTCCGGCGAGTCGTTCCCGGCGCCCGCCACCAGGCACGGTGCGGTGGCCCCGCGCAGCATCTGGGCGAGTGCGTCGACCGCCGGGCCGTCGGCGCTGCGGGTCCCGTGCAGTGCCGCCGGTGCGGCCAGGACCGCGGCCGGGTCCGCCTCGGCATGCCAGTCGTCCATCGGTACGACCACCACCGCCGGGCCCCGCCCGTTCCGCGCCTCGTGCCACGCCCGGGCGATCGCACCCGGCACGTCCTGCGCCCGCGCCGGGGTGTGCTGCCACACCGGGTACTCCCCGGCCAGCCCATCCAACCGCCCGGCCAGGAACGGCTCATGGGCGAGGTGCCGCCGGTCCTGCTGGCCGACGACCACCACCAGCGGCGCCCGGTTCGCCCGCGCGGTCGCCAGCGCGCTCACCGCGTTGCCGTACCCGGCGGTCGTATGCAGCAGCACCAGCGCCGGCCGACCGCTCTTCAGCGCGTACCCGGTGGCCATACCGACCACCGAACCCTCGTGCAGTCCGAGGACGAACTCGATATCGGCCGGCAGGTCGGCGAGGAACCCGATCTCTGTCGAACCCGGATTGCTGAACAGGGTCGTAAGTCCGTACTGGCGCAGGACCTCAAAGGTCGCGTCCTTGATCGTCTGGGCCGTTCCGGCTGTTGCCACGCGGTCCCCCTTTCGGACTTTCGGAACGCGACGCTAGGCGCGGCCCCCGCGGCCGGACCACAGGCGAGTTCGCTATGCGAGATCCCCGCGAACGCCTTGCCTTCCCTTCAACAATGGGCTCCGCCTCGAACCGCGGCGTGGTGCGTTCGCGGGGCTGCCCCTGAACCCGGCACGGGCGTGTGCCCCGGCAAGGCGGAGGGGCACCTCCCGGCCGAAGGCTGGGGGAGGGTCCGGCGCAGCCGTCCCGAAGCGGGCGAAGCGCTCGCGAGGGCGGCGGCAGAGGAAGAGGGCGGCGGCAGGGGAAAGGGTCAGCCGACGCCCGGCAGGACCGCCCCCGTGGACAGAGCCGTGTGGAGACGCCCGGTGATCACCCGAGCGGTGTCGAGGACGGCCTCGATCTCGGCGGGACCGGGGCGTTCGACGGTGAACACGATGGAGACGGATGCGACGGCGTTGCCGGAGGGTGAGACGACAGGGGCGGCGAGGGAGCCGAGGCCAAGGACGACCTCGCTGCGGCTGGTGGCGTAGCCGGCGGCGCGGGCCCGGGTGATCTCGGGGCGTTCGTCGTCACGCGGGGGTTCGGCGGCGAGCATGGCGATGCCGGGAGAGCCGAGGGTGAGGGGGTGCCGGTCACCTGGGGTGTAGACGGTGCGGGAGCGGGCGCTCTCCACCTCGACGGAGACGAGAGTGACCGCCTCGTCACCGTCGCGGACGACGAAGAAGGCGGTCAGCCCGACGCGGGCGGCGAGCTTGGCGATCTCGGGTTTGGCGATCCGCTGGAGTACGGGGAGGGTGCGGCGGCCCAGTGACTGGGCGCGCGTGCCGAGCACGTATCCCTGCGGGGTGTGCGCGATCAGGCGGTGGTCCTGGAGGGTGCGCAGCAGGCGGTAGACGATCGACCGGTGCAGCCCCATCCGCTGACTCAGCTCGGCCAGCGACAGCGGCTCGTGCGACAGCGCGATCAGCTCAAGCAGGCGCAGCCCCCGGTCCAGGGTCTGAACGGAGGGTTTGGGGGCGTCCGGCTCGCCCGGTTCGCTGCCGCTTCCTCGCGCCTCGCCCATACCGTCACCTTACGCGCCTTCCGAACCCTCCAGCCCGGAGAAGGTTGCCTCGGTCACCCCTGGCACGACCGCTCGGCGTGGCTCGCGATGGCGGACCAGGTAGGTCGCGTCGGGGCGCTCGTAATGACCGGCCGGGTCGTACGCGTTCTTCGCGATTACGAGGTCCGCGAGCACTCTGGAACCCGCCGTGTTCGGCAGCCCGGCCACGTGGATGTTGCCCTTGACGGCCGGCGGAAGCCCGTGCAGCGGGCCACGCGGCGAGCTGCGGGCCGCCTCACGGGCCACGGCGAGCGCCCGGTCGGCGGCCAACGTGACGAACGCGCCCAGCCCGGCCGTTCGCTCGGCGCGGGCGAGCAGCTCCTCTGCGTGCCGGACACTGTTCATCCCGGGACCGTAGAGGCGGGGTCCCAGCTGGTGAACAAGCCGTTCCGCAAGGAGAGACCGCGGACGAAACAGGTCCTGTTTCATCACCATTTCACAACGGCGTCGCCGCCGTTTCTCATATCGAATCCATGCACTGTGCACCGGCTCCGCGCAGCCCTACGTTCACCGCTCCGTCACCAGGAGCCAGGAGTCACCGCATGGACCACTCCGCGCAGCAGCCGAAGAACCAGCCGAACAGACGAACCGTCCTGCGGGCCCTCGGGCTCGGCGCCGCCACCGCGGGCGCCGCGCCGCTGATCGCCGCCTGTGGCGGGGGCGGCCTGAAGGGCTCCGGATCGTCGTCCGGCGACGTCATCAAGATCGGTTACGTGAGCCCGCGCACCGGTGCGTACGCGGCCTTCGCCGAGTCCGACGAGTACATCGTCAAGCAGGCCAGAGCGGCCTTCGCCAAGGGCATCAAGTACGACGGCAAGACCTACAAGGTGCAGATCCTCGACCGCGACACCGGCTCCGACCCGCAGCAGGCGGCGACGATCGCGAACGAGCTGATCTCCCAGCAGGGCGTGGACCTGATGCTGGTCACGTCGACGCCGGAGACCGTGCACCCGGTCGCCAACAAGTGCGAGAGCGAGGGCGTGCCCTGCATCTCGACCATCGAGCCCTGGCAGGCGTACTTCTTCGGACGTGGCGGCACCCCGCAGAAGACGTTCACGTACACGTACCACTTCTTCGACGGCATCGAGCACGTCGTCGCCGGCGAGAGCGACATATGGCGGATGTTCGACACCAACAAGAAGGTCGGTGTCCTGTGGCCGAACGACGCCGACGGCGGCGCGTTCCGCGACAAGAAGACCGGCTTCCGCGCGCATGCCGGGGTCAAGGGCTTCACCTTCGTCGACCCGGGCGCCTACGAGAACGGGACGAAGGACTTCTCGTCGATCATCGCGACGTTCAAGAAGGAGGGCGTGCAGATCCTGGCGGGTGTGCCGACGCCGCCGGACTTCGCGACCTTCTGGACGCAGGCCGCCCAGCAGGGCTTCAAGCCGAAGGTGGTCACCATCGCCAAGGCCATCCTCTTCGAGTCGTCGGTCGCCTCGCTGCCGAACGGCCTGGGCGACGGACTGTGCACCGAGAGCTGGTGGCTGCCGCAGTTCCCGTTCAGCTCCAGCCTGACCGGGCAGACGTCGCAGCAGCTCGCCGACGACTACGGGAAGTCCGCGCAGGCCAAGGGCCGCAGGTGGAACCAGGCGCTCGGCTTCAACCACGCCCTGTTCGAGATCGCGGGCGACGTCCTGCGGCACGCGAACCCCAAGGACAAGAAGGCTGTCGCCACCCGGATCGGAAAGACCAGCCTGGACACGGTCATCGGCCGCGTCGACTGGACCGCGGGCGGCGCGGCCAACCCGGTCAAGAACGTCGCCGCCATCCCGGTGGTCAGCACCCAGTGGATCAAGGGCAGTGGCAGCGCGTACGACCTGAAGATCATCGGCAACACGATGATCCCCGAGGCCAAGATCGACATGAAGGCCCGGGAGCTGTGACGGCGCCGACGCTCCAGCCGCTGCTGGAGGTCGAGCACCTGGCCGTCAGCTTCGGGGCCCTCAACGTCCTGGAGGACGTTGAGCTGGCGGTCCCGCGCGGCCAGGCCGTCGGCATCGTCGGCCCGAACGGGGCCGGCAAGTCGACGCTGCTGAGCGCCATCTCGGGCGTCGAGCCCGTCACCCGGGGCACCGTACGGCTCGGGGGTCGCGACGTCACCCGCGCTTCCGCCGCCCAGCGGTGCCGGCTCGGGGTCGGCCGGTCCTTCCAGATCCCCCGCCCGTTCGGGGATCTGACGGTCTTCGAGAACGTCCTGGTCGGCGCCCAACGCGGTGCCGGGCTGCGCGGGGCCCACGCCCGCGAACAGGCCCTCACCGCGCTGGAGACCACCGGCATGCTCCCGGTCGCCAACAAGCCGGCCGGCGGCCTGCCGCTGCTCGGCCGCAAGCGCCTGGAGCTGGCCCGCGCCCTGGCCACCGCCCCCGAGCTGCTCCTGCTCGACGAGATCGCAGGCGGCCTCACCGAGAGCGAGGCCGACGAACTGGTCGGCACCGTCCTGTCGCTGAAGGAGGCCGGCGTGACCATCCTGTGGATCGAGCACGTCGTCAAAGCCCTGGTCCAGGTCGTGGACCGGCTGGTCTGCCTCGCGTACGGCCGCATCCGCGTCGACGGCGACCCGCACGAGGTCCTCGCCAGCCCCGAGGTCGCCGAGGTCTACCTGGGAGGTACGCCAGCATGAGCAGCCCACTGCTGCACCTCGATGCGATCGATGCCGGATACGGGGACTTCCAGGCCCTTTTCGGCATCACCCTCGACGTCGCCGAAGGCGAACTCCTCGCCCTTGTCGGCGCCAACGGCGCCGGCAAGTCCACCCTGCTGCGGACCGTCGCCGGGGCCCTCAAGCCCGTCAGCGGAACCGTCCGCTTCGACGGGGAGGACGTCACCGCCCTCCCCGACATCCACCGTTCCCGCAAGGGCATCGGCCTCGTCCCCGAGGGGCGGCGGCTCTTCCCGTCCCTCACCGTCGAGGAGAACCTCCGGGTCGGCGCCGCCACCGGCCGCAAAGGCCCGTGGGACCTGAAGAAGGTGTACGAGATGATGCCGCTCGTCGCCGACCGCCGCACCCGCAAGGCCGCCCGCCTCTCCGGAGGCGAGCAGCAGGCCGTCGCCATCGGCCGCGCCCTGATGGGCAACCCCCGCCTGCTCCTGCTCGACGAGGTGTCGCTCGGCCTCGCGCCGCTGGTCGTCGAGCAGCTCTACGCGGCGCTTCCCGGCATCCGCACCGAGGGCACCACCGTCCTCCTCGTGGAGCAGGACCTGACCCGCACCTTCGCGGTCGCCGACCGCATCGCCTGCGTCCTGGAGGGCCGCGTCGTGCTGACCGCCCCGGCCGCAGACCTGACCCGTGAGCAGGTCACGGCCGCCTACTTCGGCACCTTGGAGGTGACGTCCCCATGACGTGGCTCAACGCCGTCGCACAGGGCATGCTGCTCGGCGGCATCTTCGCCATGGCCGCAGCGGGCCTGTCCCTGATCTTCGGGGTGATGCGGGTCGCCAACCTCGCCCACGGCGACCTGATGATCCTCGGCGGCTACGTGGCCTCGGTGGCCGCCGTCAGCCTGCACATCCCCGTCGCGCTCACCGTGCTGGTCTCGATGGCGGCCGTCGGCGGCCTCGGCTACCTCATCCAGCGGACACTGCTCGACCGGGCCATGGGGCTCAGCGAGTTCGCGCCCCTGATGGTCACCTTCGGCATCTCCGTGATCATCCCCAACGTACTTGTCCAGCTCTTCAGCAACGACACCAAGCCGCTCGCCATCGGCTCGCTCGGCACCGCGAGCATCCGCATCGGCGACGACCTGGCCATCGGCTGGTTCCCGCTGATCACCGTCGTGGCGGCGGTCGCCGTCCTGTCCGCGCTGCACTTCTTCCTCTACCGCACCCAGCCCGGCCGCATCGTCCGGGCCACCGCCGACGACCGCGCCGTCGTCCGGCTGATGGGCGTCGACAACCGCAAGGTCTATGCCCTCACAAGCGTCATCGCCTTCGCCACCGTCGCCCTGGCCGGCACCCTCTACACCATGCGGCAGGGCGGGGTGACCCCGTACGAGGGCCAGCTCACCGTCCTGTTCGCCTTCGAAGTCGTCATCATCGGCGGCCTCGGCTCGCTGTGGGGCACCCTCGCCGGCGGCATGGTGCTGGGCATCGCGCAGTCCGTCGGCGCCCAGATCTCGCCCGACCTGCCGTTGCTCGCCGGGCATCTGGTGTTCCTGGCGATTCTGGTTTTCCGGCCGCAGGGCCTGTTCGGCAGGAGTGTGCTCGCATGACCGCCCAGACCACCGCCGTCGACTCCCCGGCGGCCCCGTCTGTACCCCCCGCCGTCCGACGCGGCGGCCGCGCCGCCGTCCTCGGCCTGACCGGGACGTTCCTCGTCCTGCTGGTCATGGCGAGCCTGCCCTACGTCGTCGACAACGGCGTCACCACCCAACTGGTGAAGCTCTGCTACCTCATCGCCCTGGCCTCGATGTGGAACCTGCTCGCCGGATACGCCGGCATGGTCTCCATGGGCCAGCAGGCTTTCATCGGCCTCGGCGCGTACACGCTGTTCGTCGTCAACGACCACGGAATCAACGTCTACGCCGGCACGCTCGTCGTCTCGGCGGTCGTCGCCCTGATCGCGTGGCCGGTGTCCTACATCGCCTTCCGGCTGCGCGGCGGCTATTTCGCCGTCGGGACATGGGTGATCGCCGAGGTCGTTCGCCTCATCGTGGTCCGCTTCGACTCCCTCGGTGCCGCGAGCGGCCGCAACATCACCACCATCACCGCCGAACCGGTGCTACGGCAGGCGTACACCTACTGGTTGGCCCTCGCCGTGATGGCGGCGGCGATGCTGGGCACGTATCTGGCGCTGCGCAGCCGCCTCGGCGTGGACCTCCAGGCCATCCGAGACGACGAGACAGCGGCCGGCTCACTCGGCGTGAACGTCACGCGTGGCAAGCGGATCATCTACATCGCGGCGGCCGGCGGCTGCGCCGCTGCCGGAGCGGTGATCTGCGTCGACAGCCTTGGGGTGGCCTCGCCTTCACAGATCTTCGGGGTGCAGTACACGGCCCTGATGATCTTCATGGTCGTCATCGGCGGCATCGGCACCGTCGAAGGCCCGGTCATCGGCGCCCTCGTCTACTTCCTCCTCGACAAGTACTTCGCCCAGAGCGGCGTCTGGTACCTCGTCGTCATCGGCGCCGCCGCCATCGCCGTCTCCCTCTACCTTCCACGGGGCCTGTGGGGCACCCTGGCCCACCGGACCGGTTTCGCGATCTTCCCCGTGACCCACAAAGTCCTGCAGACCGCGGGACGTGACGAGGCCTGACAGCCGCCCGCCCGGAAAGGAGTCGCGCAAGCGACTCCCCATCGGAGCCGCCCGATCCGCAGGCCGTGGCCAGGGCGGTGTTCAGCGGCCCCACCGAGGGGACTTGGGTTCTAAAGGTGGTTGCGACACCCCACAGGATCAGGTGTCGCAACCACCTTTGGAACCCAACAGGGATGACCGGGACCAGCTTCTGCGGCGGCTTCGGCTGCCGGACCCGTTCCATCGGCGACCGGTCGATCTCGCCCTCGTCCAGCATCAGCCACTTGAGAAACCGCTGCGGCGCCTTGTGCTTGTTCAGCGCGGTCGACGCCGACCGCGTCTCGATCATCCACGCCTGGAACGCCTCGACGTGCGCGCGGGTGACGTCGGTCGGACCCTCGACCGCGTCATCGGCGTCCGGATCCGGCGAGTACTCCTCCAGGTAGCGGCCCAACTGCGCGGTCGTCAGCAGGTAGTTGTACCGGGTGGCCTCCGGATGGTTCCCCGACCGCAGCAAGCGGTCCCAGTCCCGTACGAATCCCGACCGGATCGTCGACAGCCCCGTGGTGATCTTGTCCAGGTCCAGCAGCGGCATCCTCGCAAACCTCCGAGTAAAGGCGCCTATGAGCGGCGTGCTCAACCCCGAAGATCCGAAACGACCCATACGAAAAGGGCCTCCGCAAGTGTTCACCTGCGAAGACCCTTCACACTGTCGGGACGACAGGATTTGAACCTGCGACCCCTTGACCCCCAGTCAAGTGCGCTACCAAGCTGCGCCACGTCCCGATGCCCGTTGTGACCTGGGGTTTCCCCTGGCTGAACGCGCACGGAAACAATACCGCACTCGGGTCGGTGGTCGCGCACTCGTTTTGTCCGGCGACGTGGTCCGACGACCGTCGCTTGACCTCAAGTTTGATTGAGGTTGCACGATCGTCGGCATGGCGACGACAGAGGTAAAACGTGAGTACGGGTACACGGATCTGCCCGGCCTGATGGCGCTGATGACCGGGGATGAGAAGCACGGACCGGCGGCGACGTCCACGCTGGACGCGCTGTGGGTGCTCTACGACCGAGTGCTGCGGGTTACGCCGGAGCGGGCGGCGGATCCGGCGAGGGACCGGTTCCTGTTGTCCAAGGGGCACGGGCCGATGGCGTACTACGCGGTGCTCGCCGCCAAGGGCTTCTTACCGGTGAGCTGGCTGCCCGGTTTCGGCACGTACGACTCGCCGCTCGGCCATCATCCGGACCGCGTGCTCGTGCCGGGTGCCGAGATCGGCAGTGGGTCGCTCGGGCACGGCCTGCCGATCGCGGTGGGGACAGCACTGGGTCTGCGAGCCCAGGCGCTGCACGACCCTGCCGTGTGGGTGCTGGTCGGAGACGCCGAGCTGGACGAGGGCAGCAACCATGAGGCGATCGCGTACGCCGGTCCGGCCGGGCTCGACCGGCTGCACACCGTCGTGATCGACAACTCCTCCGCCACTTACGCGCTGCCGGGCGGGATCGCCGCGCGGTTCGAGGCCGCCGGCTGGTCCGCCGAGACCGTCGACGGGCGGGACCACGAGGCCCTGTACGCCGCGTTCAGCGCACCTCACCCGGGACGACCGCGCGTGGTCGTCGCCCAGGTGGCACCGAAGTCGGTCTGAGCCGGTCACCCCACACTCCCCCCAACGCGCACCTTCCCCCTGTCTCTCCCCCTCCTCCCTCCCCCTCCAAAGGATTCTTCGACATGGACACCATGCGTGACCGTTTTGCCCCCGTCGTCTCGCAGCTGATCGACGAGGACCCACGCGTCGCAGTCGTCCTCGCCGAGATCGGACGGACCGATTTCGAGGAGACTCGGCACCGGCACCCGGACCGTGTGATCAACGTCGGCATCCGCGAACAGTTGCTGATCGGGACGGGCGCGGGCCTGGCGCTGACCGGGCTGCGACCCGTCGTACACACCTTCGCGAGCTTCCTGGTCGAGCGGCCCTTCGAGCAGGTCAAGCTCGATCTCGGCCATCAGGACGTCGGCGCGGTGCTGGTCAGCGCCGCGGCGTCCTTCGACTGGCCCTCGGGCGGTTACACCCACATGGCGCCCGGCGATGTCGCCCTGCTCGACACGCTCGACGGCTGGACCGTGCACGTTCCCGGCCACCCGGACGAGGCGGAGACGCTACTGTGGCACGCCGTCACGGCAGGTGACGACAAAGTGTACGTACGGCTGTCCGTGCAGTCGAACACGGAGGCCCTCGCCGTCGACGGCGCACGGTTCCTCACCGTCCGCGAAGGGCGAGCCGGTGTCGTCATCGCGGTCGGGCCGATGCTCGACGCCGCACTCGCCGCCACCGAGGGGCTCGACGTCACCGTGCTGTATGCGACAACCGTGCGCCCCTTCGACTCGGCTGCGCTGCGCCACGCCACGGAGACGGCCGGCACCGACGTCGTACTCGTCGAGCCGTACCTCGCCGGCACATCGACCTCCGCCGCGAACGACGCCCTCGCGGACCTTCCCCACCGCGTGCTCGGCCTCGGCGTCGGCCGCCGTGAGCTGCGCCGCTACGGCGAGATCGAGGAACACGTTGCCGCGTACGGGCTGGACGCGGGGGCGTTGCGGGAGCGGATCGGTGGGTTCCTGGAGGCGGGTGTGGGTGCGCGGAGTGAGGATTTGAGGGTGTGAGCACGGCAGTTCGTGGTGCCGTGCTCGTGCCCTGAAGTCGCGGGTCCACCATGCTCGCGGGTCCCTCCACGAGCCCAACGGCACAGTGCTCGCTCGACGATCACTGGATGGCCAGCCTGGTCGGCCCACTGGTTCAGCCCCCAGCCGGAAGCCCCAACTCCGGGTAGGACTCCAGCAGTCGGGTTGGAGCAGCCTGTCGCCAGGAGTCCGCGAGGATGTCGCGCAGCTCGTCCGTGTCCTCCAGCAACGCGAGCCGCACACGGACCCATGCGAAGCCCGCCTCGTGGTCGGCGATCCAGAACTTCCCGGGCTCCGCCAGGACCAGTTCGTCGCGCTCCACCTTCGGACAGCGCACGGCGATGGAGGTCTCGTCCTCGGGAAGCGTGGCGAACATCTTCCCCGCGACCCGGAAGGTGGGCATGCCCCAGGCGATCTTCTCCGTCGTGTCCGGCAGAGAGAGGGCGATTCGGCGTACGTCTTCGGCTTCCGGCATGGAATGCACCGTAGCCAATCCCACTGACAATCACCTGCTGGGAGCGGGTACCGAAGCCTCGGCCGCCCCCCAACACCCGCCGTACTCCCCGTGCTCCTCCACGTACTTGTAGAAGATCGTCGTCGGGTGCAGCACTCCCGAAGGCGTCCTCGCGTAATCGGGAATGACGCCCGCCCGGCGCCAACCCGCCGACCGGTGAGGGGACTCGGCCGGGCTCCCCGTCTCGGTGTCCAGGTTGAGCAGGGTCAGGCCCGCCTCGGCGGCCGTGGCGCATGTTGTGGCCCACGTAGAGTCGGGTGCCCGTCTCGTCGGCGGTGCGCAGGACGAGGTCGCACCGCTCGATGGTGATGTCCAGGGGTTTCTCGACGAAGACGGGCTTGCCTGCGCGCAGGGCCTCGCAGGCGATGTCGGCGTGCGTGTGGTCCGGCGGGAGGACGAGCACGGCGTCGATGTCCGGATCGTCGATGACCTTGTGGTGGTCGGCGACAGTACGGGCGCCCGGGATTCCGTCGGCGGCCCGATCCCGCAGCGCAGGGTCGTGTTCGGCGACGACGGTCACACGGGAGCCCGGGCCGGGCCGGTGGGCGGTGCGAGCGAGCGAGCCGCGCAGGCCGTAGCCGAGGGCGCCGAGGCGCAGATCGGTCATGGGGTGCCTTCCCATTCGGTGACGAGAAGTCGAGGAGACGGCGTGCGAGCAAGCCCTCGCGATGTGCGAACAAGCCTCACCATGTACGAGCAAGCCTCGCGGCGTACGAAACAGGTCTCGCGGCGTACGAACAAGCCTCGCGCCGTACGAAACAGGTCTCGTGGCGTATGAATCCGGCTCAATTGATCTATCTGCCGCAACGAGCCGTATCCCTCCTCAGAGGAAGCCTGGAAGCTCACCCGGCAATCGAGGAGTCGGAACCCCGTCATGCCCGCACCCCACCTGGCTCTGCCGCCCACCGACCACGTCCTGTCGCCGCGCACCGGCTGGACGCGGGCGCACTGGGAGGCGCTCGCCGACCGGCAGTTGGAAGCGCTGACCCCGTATGCGACGCCGGGCCTGGCGCAATATCGGCTGCCCGGTCGGACCTCCTGGTCGGGGGTGGTGTCGGACGGCCTCGAAGGGTTCGCGCGGTCATTTCTGCTGGCCTCCTTCCGGATCGCCGGGGCGGGCGGCGAGGTCGATCCCCGTCTCGTAGAACGCTACGCGCGGGGACTGACAACGGGCACGGACCGCGACAGCGGCGAGGCCTGGCCCGAGCTCACCGACTGCTCCCAGCAGATGGCGGAGGCCGCCTCGATCGCCGTCGGGCTGCACGAGACCCGCCCCTGGATCTGGGACCGACTGGGCATCGAGGCACGCGAGCGGATCGTGGACTGGCTGTGGGGTTTCGTGGGACGCCGCACCTGGGACAACCACGGGCGCCTGTACCAGGTGGTGGCCGAGCAGTTCCTGGCTTCGGTCGGCGCACCATACCGGCAGGACGACATCGACGGCGGGCTCGACCGCCTCGAGGACTGGTACGTCGGCGACGGCTGGTACAGCGACGGGGAGGGCCGGAGCTTCGACTACTACAACGGCTGGGCCATGCACCTGTACCCGCTGCTGTGGTGCCGGATGACCGGCGGCGAGGGCGGCGGCCGCGGCCGGGTCTACCGGGATCGGCTCGCCCAATTCCTCACCGTCTACCCGCGGTTCTTCGGCGCGGACGGCGCGCCCGTGCACCACGGCCGCTCCCTGACGTACCGTTTCGCCACCACCGCCCCGGTGTGGCTGGGTGCCCTCGCAGGCTGTACGCCGCTGGCGCCGGGCCTCACCCGGCGGCTGGCCTCCGGCACGGTGCGGCACTTCGTGGAGCGCGGGGTGCCCGACGAACGGGGGCTGCTGCCGCTCGGCTGGTACGGCACGTTCCTGCCGATGACCCAGCCGTACTCCGGGCCCGCGTCACCGTACTGGTCGAGCATGGGCTTCCTGGGGCTGCTGCTGCCTCCGGAGCACCCGGTGTGGACCGCCCACGAACTGCCGCTCCCCGTCGAGGAGTCTGACCAGTACACCGCGCTCCCGGCTCCTGGCTGGCTGCTGCACGGCACGAAGCACGACGGCATCGTCCGTCTGGTCAACCACGGCAGCGACCACAACTCGCCGGCCGGGTCCGCCGAGGACGATCCGCACTATGCGAAGTTCGGCTACTCGACGGCGACCGCACCCGAGGCGGGGGAGCACGCCTGGGAGCGGACCATAGACGGGCATGTCGCGCTGGTGGCCCCGGACGGCACGGCGTCACGTCGGCGCAGGATCGTTCCCCTGAGCTGCTCCGGACGCACGGCGACCTCCCGCTACGTCGCCCAACTGCCTGGCAGCGAAGAGGAGTTCCCGATCGAGACGACGAGTGTGCTGCGCGGCCCGTGGGAGATCCGGGTGCACCGAGTGCTCGCGCCGCCCGGCGTGACGGTCCGGGAGGGCGGTTACGCGGTCGCGGCCGAGACGAGACCCACCGCCGAGCGGGGCCACGGTTGGGCGCTGGCCCGCACCGAGAACGGGCTGACCAGCGTGGTCGTGGCGCTGCACGGCTGGGACGAGGACACAGGCATCGCGCGCGAGGTCGAGGCCAACGCCTTCGGCCCCCACTCGGCGACGCCGTACCTCCGGTGCGCGGCCGGCCGCCCGGGAGGCAGCGGTGTGTATGTCACGCTGCTCACTCTGACGCGGGACGCCGTACACCCCCAAGCGCTACGGGAATCGGTGTCCTGCGAGGTCGAGGGGCGCGAGGTCCGGATCACCTTCCCCGAAGGGGACAGCGTCTCCGTATGAGCTGCGTCTACTAGTTACCTGCGCCCACGCTCACATGACCTACGACCCACGGCCTATGGCCTATGGCCTATGGCCAAGAGGACACACATCTCGTACGACCCATGTGTGGCGCCAACACACTCACCAACGCCCCCTCAGATCAGAACCCGCCCTCCCGGACCTCGAGCTGCTCGACGATCTGCTCGACCAGCTCCGCCGCCATCGACTTGATGGTGTCCAGGCCCGCCCTCCCCCACGGCCGGGGCTGGACGTCGATGACGCTCACCGTGCCGAGCACGATGCCCGTACGGTCGATGAGCGGAGCGCCGAGATAGGAGCGGATGCCGAACTCGTCGACGACCGGGTTGCCGGCGAAGCGGGGATAGTCGCGGACGTCCTCCAGGACCAACGCCTTGCGCCGGACCACCACATGAGGGCAGAAGCCGTAGTCGCGGGTCATATAGCGGCCGATCCTGGGTTCCGTACCGTCCGCGTGGTCCGTACGCGCCGTGGTCAGCAGGTCGGCCGGGAGGCTGCCGTACGGAGTGTGCAGGCCTGCGAAGAACTGCCGTTCCTCGTCGATGAAGTTGACCATCGCGTAGGGCACCACGGCGATTTCCGCGAGCCGGTCCGCGAAGACGTCGAGGGCCGGCTCCGGGTGCTCCCCCAGCCCGAGACCACGCAGCCGCCGCGTTCTGGCGGGAGCCTCGTTGTCCTCGGGGGTGAGCAGCAGCCGACCGGCCGGGCGCGGCGGGTCGTACCTCATGTGTGGGCTCCATGGCTGGGGGCGTGCGAGGGCGCGTGGGCGAGCAGGTGGCGGACGAGGGTCAGCAGGGTCTGCACCCCTGAGCTGGAGATCCGGGCGTCGCAGCGCACGACGGGCACCTCCGGGTCGAGGTCGATCGCCGCCCGCACCTCCTCCGGGTCGTAGCGGTAGCCGCCGTCGAACTCGTTGATGGCGAGGATGAATCCCAGGCCACGCTGTTCGAAGAAGTCGACGGCGGCGAAGCAGTCCTCCAAGCGGCGGGTGTCGGCGAGGATGACCGCGCCGAGCGCGCCTTCGGACAGCTCGTCCCACATGAACCAGAAGCGCTCCTGCCCGGGGGTGCCGAACAGGTACAGCACGTGTTCCGGGTCCAGGGTGATGCGCCCGAAGTCCATCGCGACGGTCGTCTCGACCTTGTTCTCGATGCCGTCGAGGTTGTCGGTCGCGGCGCTGACCGTCGTCAGGAGCTCCTCCGTGCTGAGCGGCGCGATCTCGCTCACCGCGCCGACGAAGGTGGTCTTGCCTACCCCGAAACCTCCCGCCACCAGGATCTTCAATGCGGTGGGAAAGGGGTCAGAGCTGTCGTCGTAGTCCATCGAGCACTGCCTCCAGAAGAGACCGGTCAGTGGGGTTGTGGTGGAACGTCGGGGGCTTCGTGGACAGCGCCCCGCAGTCGACCAGATCGGACAGCAGCACCTTGGTCACCGCCGCCGGCAGCTTCAGGTGCGCGGCGACCTCGGCGACCGAGACGGGATCCCGGCACAGTTCGAGTGCCTGGGTGTGTTCAGGGCCGAGATAGCCGAGGGGGGTGGCTCCGGTGGCCATCACCTGCGACAGGAGGTCAAGCGCCGTGCTCGGCCGGGTCCGGCCGTTGCTTACCTGGTAGGGACGCACCAGCCGCCCGGCCGCGTCGTCGAGCCAGGGCCCGTCGCCGGCCGCGGCCACGCTCAAGGCCTCATCGCCGACGGTTCGACGGCGTGCTGCCTCGGCGCGGTCATCAGGTACGGGCGGACGCTCTTGACCAGCATCGCCATCTCGTAGCCGAGCACCGCCGCGTCGGCCTCGCGTCCGGCGAGCACGGCCAGGCAGGTGCCGGAGCCGGCGGTGGACACGAACAGCAGGGTGGAGTCCAGTTCGACGACGACCTGACGCACGTCTCCGCCGTCCCCGAAGCGGACGCCCGCGCTGCGGCCCAGGGAGTAGAGGCCGGAGGCCAGGGCCGCCATGTGGTCGGCGCTGTCGGGGTCGAGGCCGTGCATCGACTTCACGAGGCCGTCGCAGGAGAGCAGGACCGCGCTTCTGGTGTGCGGTACGCGCTGCACCAGGCCGCTCATCAGCCAGTCGAGATCGGATGCGTGGGCGGTCGGCACATCGCTCGCCATGGGGGATCGACTCCTTGAAGTACGAAGGTCTGCGGGAGCGGAAGTGGGCGTAGGGGTGGCGTGGTTCATCCGGCTGGTGTGCTCCCGTCGTGCCGGGCAGTGAGATCGTGACCGGGCGCGGGCGCTGCGTCGCGCGCGGCGTGCACCCCGGGTGGGTCGTGCGCTGTGTGCGCCTCGCCTATGGGCGTTCCGTCCATGTGGGCCGCATCCATGGGCGCCGAGCCCATGTGCCCCACGTTGTTGTGCCCCACGTCGTTGTGCCCCGCATCCCGGTGCGCCGCGTCCCTGTACTGGGCCTCGGCCAGCCCGATGCCGCGCTGGAACGCCGCCATCAGACCGGGGTCGTGACCGATGTGGACCTCGGAGTCCTGCCGGGGTGCGGGTCCGCCGCGCAGCTCGGGCACGATGTGCTCCTGAGCTCGCCGCCTGGGTAGTTGGGGCTTGCCCATGGTGCCGCGCACCGTCCCGTTGCGCGGGGCCGGCGGCGTGGACATGTTCTCCGTGAGCAGTCGCCGATCGTCGGGGCGGAGGCCGGGCACGGCCTCCGCCGGGTTGGGCCGCGTCCGGGCACCGCGCACGGGCAGGGGGGCCGGGCCATCCGTGCCGTTCACGACCGACAGCCCGACGGGCGTACCGTCCCGCCGCGGCTGTGCCGACACTGCGGCCCTCAGGTCGCGGGACGGATACGCCGCGGTCTCCTGCCGCGGCGGATGCGGTACGTCGACGGAGACGCCCGGCACGACACCCTGCACAGGGACTGGCGTTCCGTGAGCGGACGTCCCGTGGACCGGAGAGCCATGTGTTGCAGAGCCATGCGCCGACGTGTCATGGCCCGGAGTGCCGTACAGGGACGTGCCCTGTGCCGCCATGCCATGGGAAGCCGCAGTCCCTTGTGACGGAGCACCATGGGCCGAAGCCCCACGCATCCCCGTCCCGCGGGCCGGAGTGCCTTGGATCGATCCCCCCTGCCCCGACCCCGACGTCCCCTGCCCCGGCGCCCCGTGCGTCGAAGCACCCCCCTCAGGCCCACTCCGCGGCCGCCCCGTCCCCGCCCCCGGCTGCTGCCCCTGCTGCTCCTGTTCGGCACCGAGCAGTGCCTGCGGCACGACGAGGACAGCCTGCACACCGCCGTAGATATTGGTCTGCAGCCGGACCGCGATGCCGTGCCGACGTGCGAGCTGTGAGACCACGAACAGCCCGATACGGCCGTCCTGCAAAAGGCTCGCGACATTCACCTGGTCCGGGTCGGCGAGCAGCGCGTTCATCTTGTGCTGTTCGGCCAGGGGCATGCCGAGCCCGCGGTCCTCGACCTCGACGGCGAGCCCCGAGGTGACGACGTTGGCCCGCAGCAGGACCTGGGTGTGCGGGGCCGAGAACACCGTGGCGTTCTCGACGAGTTCGGCCAGCAGATGGATCACGTCGGCCACGGCGTGACCGCGCACCGTGCCGTCGATCGGCGGTACGAGCTTGACCCGCGAGTACTGCTCGACCTCGGCGGTGGCGGAGCGCAGCACCTCGGTCATGGAGACCGGGTTGCTCCACTGACGTCGTGAGACGGCGCCGCCGAGCACGGCGAGGTTCTCGGCGTGGCGGCGGATACGGGTGGCGAGGTGGTCGACGTGGAAGAGGCCCTTGAGCAGGTCCGGGTCCTCGATCTCGTTCTCCAGCTCGTCGAGGATCGAGATCTCGCGGTGCACGAGGGACTGCAACCGCCGGGCCAGATTGACGAACACCTCGACCTTCTGCTCGCTGCCCGCGTGGCTGGACAGCTGGGAGGCCTGGACGACCGCGGTGACGGCGCCGTCCTGGGCGCGCGCCATGTCGTCGGCGAGCAGGTCGAAGTCGTCGGCGTCCGGGGCGGGTTGGCTGCGTGGACGGCTCGCGGGCGGTCCGTCGCCGCGGCGCAGCGTCTCGACGAGGGTGCGCAGATCGGCCTGGCCACGGACGCTGCTGCGGCGCAGCGTGCCGATGCGATCGCGTACGGACGAAGCGGCGCGGTTGGCGGCCACGGCGGCGATCACGATGCCCGCGAAGGCCACCGCGAAGGCTCCGCCGAGCACGATCCAGAGGGTGGGGCCGGGCCGGGCGGCAGTCGTGCGGACGATGAAGAGCACGGCGGCACTGGCGCTGAGGGCCACCGCGATGGGCGGCAGGATCGCGAGACGGAGGAGCTGGGGCCGTATGTGGGTCTCGGGCAGCGAGGGGGCGGTGCGGGCGACCGGTCGCCCGTGCCGCCCGCCCTCGCGGCGGTCTGCGCGTGCGGCCGGTGCGCGAAGATGAGACATCAATGTCCTCGTGCTGGTGTATCGGGGCCGTGGGGCTCCCGCGGGTCTGCGACTCGGGCATGCGCCATCGCTGCGCCGGTGACGAGAGCCGACAATCCGGCCCTGCGTCGCCCGACGGCCACTCACAGTAGTCGCTGGCGCATCATGCGCGGTGGGCAGTTGACGAAGTCCAGCGGTCAGCGTCCCGCTCTGGTATGAGCGCTCGTACGACAGACCGATAAGCCCCCGGTGCGTGCGCTCCTGAAGCGCATCGAACCGATCAGACCTGGTCAGAAGCGGTCAGCAAAAATCGGCGAGGGCCGAGGAGCAAGCTGCTCCTCGGCCCTCGCCGAACGCTCTGGTGCGCCTTCGAATCACCCCGCCGGGACTGTTTCCGGGTCTCCGGTGTCCTCCGTGGCGTCACCCGGTGCGTCACGGACCGTCTCCACGGCGGCGAGCACCGGCCAGCCTCCGGCCGGCTCGACGGCGACCCCGCGCCACCAGGGATCGGTCGGGACGGTCTCGGCCGTGGGCTCGAAGGGCTCGCCCGGCCGGGGCAGCGCGATCCGCGCGCCGGCCGAGCGGGCGGCGGTGATGGTGCCCTCGCCCGGCTCGGCCCAGGGGTGCGTCGCCAGGTTGAACGTCGCCCAGTGGATCGGCAGCATCACACCGCTGGACTGGCCACCCTGCAGGTCCAGGTGGGCACGCATGCCCTCCTCGGGCGTCATGTGGATGTCGGGCCAGAATTCGCTGTACGCACCGATCTGGATCATCGTGGCGTCGAAGGGGCCGTGCTCGGCGCCGATGTCCTTGAAGCCCTCGAAATAACCGGTGTCGCCGCTGTGATAGATCCGGTGCTCGTCACCCGCCACGGCCCACGAGGCCCAGAGGGTGTGCTGCGTGTTGCGCAGTCCGCGGCCGCAGAAGTGGCGGGCGGGTGTGGCGGTCAGGGAGATTCCGCCGACCTTCGTCGTCTCGTTCCAGTCCAGCTCGCGCAACCGGTCCGCCGAGACGCCCCAGTGCTCCAGGTGGGCGCCGACGCCCAGGGGCACCGCGAACACCGTGTCCGTACCGGCCAGGGCCTTGATCGTGGGCAGGTCCAGGTGGTCGTAGTGGTCGTGCGAGATGACGACCACGTCGACCGGGCCGAGCGCCTCCAGCGGCAGGGGCACGGGATGCAGCCGCTTGGGCCCGGCAAAGGCGAACGGGGAGCAGCGCTCGCCCCAGACGGGGTCGAAGAGCACCCGGTGCCCGTCGATCTCGGCGAGCACACTGGAGTGCCCCATCCACGTCAGCCGCAGCCCGTGGGCCGGAGGCTTGGCGAGGTCGGCGAGTGTCGTGGCGTGCACCGGCACCGTGCCGGACGGGGCGCGGCGCACGCGCTCTTCCTTCCGGAAGAAGGCAGTCGCGAACTCGCGCATGGCGCCGTCGGGCCGGGGAGCACCCTCAGGATTCCGGAAGACTCCATTGGCGAAGTTCGGAGATCTGCGGATGCGCTCCATGCGCTCACCAGTCGGATCCGCGCCGAAAGCGGCGGGCCGCAGAGCTCGGAGCCCGGAGCTCGGGTAACGGAAACCGGTCACAGCACCTCCATGTGGAGTCGGTCGGACAGTCCATTATGGGCGCCGCCTCTGACAGCGCCGGGTCCAGCGTATGACCGCGCGGTGTCCGCACCGGACACCGCAAGATCCACCGCGTACGGCAACAGGCCTACAGCGAAGATCGATTCGGCACGTTGACAGAGTGGTTCCACGCTTCCAATACTGACTGATCATTCAGTAATGACGGGCGCGGACTGCCCCTGAGGAGTTTCCATGACCGCCACGGACACCAGCCCCTTGATGACTCTCACCTGGACCGACCATGTCACCGGCCGTCAGGGGCACCTGGTCGTCGACCGGCTGGTACGCGGCGTTTCCAGTGGCGGCCTGCGGATGCGGGCGGGCTGCACGCTGGACGAGGTCGCCGGGCTCGCGCGCGGCATGACCATGAAGGAGGCGCTGCACTACAACCCCGAGAGCCGCTACATCCCGCTGGGCGGCGCCAAGGGCGGCATCGACTGCGATCCCCGGGACCCGGCGGCGTACGGCCTCCTCGTGCGCTATCTGCGTGCCGTGCGCCCGTACGTCGAGAGCATCTGGACCACCGGCGAGGACCTCGGCCTCACCCAGGACCTCGTCGACCGGGCGGCGGCGGAGGCGGGGCTCGTCTCGTCCATCCAGGCCGTGTATCCGCTGCTCGACGACGAGACGACGGCCCGGCGGCGGCTGGCGGACGCGTTCGCCGTCGAGGTGGACGGCATCGGGCTCGACGAGCTGGTGGGCGGCTGCGGGGTCGCCGAGTCGGCATTGGCGGCCCTGGACCGGGCCGGGACGGCGTACGCGGGGACGCGGGTCGCCGTACAGGGCCTGGGCACCATGGGCGGGGCCACCGCCCGGTTCCTCGCGCGCGCGGGACTCACCGTCGTGGCCGTGGCCGACGTGAAGGGCACGATCGCCAACCCCGAAGGGCTGGACGTCGACGCGCTGCTGGCCGCCCGCGACGCGTACGGAACGGTGGACCGCTCGGCGCTGCGCCCGGCCGACCGCGAACTGCCCGGCGCCGCCTGGCTGTCCGCCGAGGCGGAGGTGCTGGTGCCGGCGGCGGTCTCGTACGCGATCGACGCCGCCGACCAGGAGCTCATCACGGCTCGTTGGATCGTCGAGGCCGCCAACATGCCCGTACTGCCCGAGGCGGAGGAACTGCTCGCCGCGCGCGGGGTCACCGTCCTACCGGACGTCGTCGTCAACTCCGGGACCAACGCCTGGTGGTGGTGGACGCTGTTCGGCGACATCGGCCCCGACGCGGACGAGGCGTTCGCGTACACCCGGCGTTCGATGCGTGCCCTGATCGACCAGATGCTCGCGCGCGCGGAGGCGGACGGGACGACACCAAGGGCGGCCGCGCACGCGATCGTCGCGGAGCGGCTGCCGGTCATCGCGGAGCGGTTCGGATGGTACCGGTGACGGCCCGCGGCGCGGAGGGGAAGCGCCCCTCCGCCGGTGTGGCCCCGGGGGACGGAATAGGGTTGCCCGGTGGCGAGAGTGCGGTTGAGCGTGGCGGAGCGGCGTGAGGAGTTGCTGCGGGCCGCCATCGAACAGATCGAGGAGCGCGGCGTATCCGCGGTGCGGATCGCCGATGTGGCGGCCTCGCTCGGCGTGAGCAACGCGCTGGTGCTCTATCACTTCTCGACGAAGGAGAAACTGGTCGCCGCCGCGTTCACGTACGCCGCCGAGGACGATCTCTCCCGTCTGCGCAAGCTGCTCGGCCGCCGCACGACGGCGCTGCGGCGGCTGCGGGCGGCCGTCCGCTGGTACGCGCCGACCGGGCAGGCAAAGGGCTGGCGGCTGTGGATCGAGGGCTGGGCGGCGGCGCTGCGCGAGCCCGCGCTGCGCGATGTCACCCGTGACCTCGACCGCGAGTGGAAGGCCGCCATCACCGAGGTCATCGCGGAGGGCGTCGCCGCGGGCGAGTTCCACTGCCCGGACCCCACCAGCACGGCGCTCCGCCTCACCGCCCTGCTGGACGGGCTCGCCGTCCAGATGACGGCGTACCCGGGCGCGGTGTCACGGGCTCGCACACAGGAGTGGGTGGACGACGCGCTCGCCCGCGAACTGGGGCTGGAGCGCGAGGCGTTGACGGCACCGGGCGCTTGAGGCGACGTACCGCCACCTTGTCTGTGACGAGTGGCCGGGCACGGCTCAACGCCACCGGTCGAGCCCCGCCCGGCCCTCCTCCAGGCCTGCAAGCCACCGACTTTCAAGCCGTCAGGCCTTCGCCTTCAGCCCTCAAGCCCTCAAGCCACCCGGTCGATCCGCATCTTGATGTCGTCCGGCGACAGGCTCCCCTTCGCCACCACACGGTCCCCGGACGACTCTCCGCGCAGCCGCCGCCCGATCCACGGCACCAGGTACTCGCGCGCCCAGTGGATGTCGTCCCGCCGCACCTCGAGGGTGCCGCGCGGCGGCAGGGGCGGCCACGGCTGGTCCGGGTCCGCGGGCACCTCCAGGCCGAGGACCTGGCCGGCGCGCAGGGCGACCCGGGTATGACCCTCGGGCGACAGGTGGAGCCGGTCGCCGTCCCAGGCCCGCCGGTCCTGGATGGCCTTGAGGGACCACAGGTCGAGTACGGGACAGCCGTACCGGTCGGCGATGGCGCGCACATGCCCGTTGTATGTGGCGATCTTGCCGCGCAAGTGCTTGAGCACGGGGATGCCACGGGTGTCGAAGCCGGTGGTCACGAGCACCGTACCGATGGCCGACGTGAGCTCGGCGACCGCGCGCTCGAACCGCTCGGCGACCTCGTCGGGGTCGGTGCCGGGCCGGAGGATGTCGTTGCCGCCCGCACAGAAGGAGACCATGTCCGGCGCGAGCTCCTTCGCCCGCCGCAGCTGGTCCTCGACGATCTGGTCGAGCAGTTTCCCGCGGACGGCGAGGTTGGTGTAGCCGAAGTCGCCTTCTGGCCGCCGGTCCGCGAGCAGCACCGCGAACCGGTCGGCCCAACCGACAAGTGCCCCGTCAGGGCCGGGGTCGCCGACGCCCTCGGTGAAGCTGTCCCCCACCGCTACGTACGACCCGATCACTGATCTGTTGTCATTCTTCGAATCGTCTGCCACATCGACCCATGATTCCCTTCGGGTGTGAGCTACGCGACCGTAGGAAAGGGTTGACGCGCGGTGAGATAAGCCACTCGTCAAGTATTGGTCAACACCGGAATAAGACTCCGGTCAGGAGTCGTTGAACCGCCGCCACACTCGGAAGTCCGTGATCCTGAAATGGCTCCAGACCGTCCGGAACGCGAAGTGCCCGCTCGTGTACGGCTCCGGGTCCGCGTAGTCGAAGACGAGCCGCCCGTTGTTCCACCACTGGACCGTCGAGCCGTGCGAGACGATCCGGACCCGGTTCGGCTCGTTCGCCGTGAGCAGCGGCTCCGTGTAGTCGTAGATCATCGGTCGGACGCCCGGCTCGCCGACGTAACGGCGCAGGCGAGTGGTCGTGTTGTAGTTCGCGCCGTAACCGGAGTAGTACGTCTTGAGGTAGTCGTACTCGGCGAGCGCGCCGCCGCGCGCCGTCGCGAAGAGGTCGTCCGGGGAACGCACGTCGACGGCGTTCCAGAAGTTGTTGAGGTCCGACACCCGGTCGTTCGCCCCGCCCGCCGAGACCGGCGTGGCGGTGTACTCGATGACGTACGGCCCCTTGAGCTTCCGCTTGAACCAGACGGTCGCGCCGCTCGGCACGTCGATCTCCAGGACACCCAGCGAGGCGGTGACCGTGCCGCCGTCCTGCAACTCGGTGGCCCATTGGCCGAGTCCGTGCCGGAAGTCGTCGTGGGCGATAAGCCGTCCCCTGCGGTGGCGCGTCCCCGCGCTCGCGGTCCCCGCGGGAACGAGCGCCGCGAGGGCGGCGCCGGCAGCCAGGGTTCCTAATGCTCTACGGGTCGTCATGATGCTCCTTCTGTACGGCAAGTACGGCATGTACGGCATGAACGGCGGGTCGCGATGATGGCGAAGCGGGCACCCGCCCGGCCTCGTCGACGGCGAGAAAGCGCTTGCCGAGATCACTGTGCCCTCACCGTCACACCCCTGTCACGCCCCTCTCGACACATCGCCCAGCCATGCCACGCGACGGCAATGCGGCGATCACGGTCCGACCGACCTCGGGCGAATCCCAGGCATGCCGCATGCCGCATGCCGCAGTTGCTCCCAGACAAGCCGAAGGCCGGACCCCGGGGATCAAGGGGTCCGGCCTTCGGAGACGAGCCGGGTGGTCCGGCCCTCGTGGTGAGCTGGGGTGTCAGATGGAAACACCCTTGCCGCGCAGGTACGCCAGCGGGTCCAGGTCCGAGCCGTAGTCCGGAGTCGTACGGATCTCGAAGTGCAGGTGCGGCCCGGTCACGTTGCCCGTCGCACCGGAGAGGCCGACCTGCTGCCCCCCGGTCACGGTCTGCCCGGCCGACACGGAGAGGGAGGACAGGTGGGCGTACTGGGCGTAGCGGCCGTCGGCGAGTTGGAGGACGACCTGGTTGCCGTAGGCGCCGCCCCAGCCTGCGGAGACGACCGTGCCCGCGCCGACCGCCTTGAGCGAGGTACCGGTCGGGGCCGCGAAGTCGACACCGGTGTGGTAGCCGCTGGACCACATGCTGCCCGACATCTTGTAGGGCGTACCGACGGACGCACCCTCGATCGGCAGGGTGAAGCCGGTGGCACTGGCGGTGTCCGCCGCCTTGGGAGCCGCCGCCTTGGGAGCCGCCGCCTTGGGAGCCGCCGCCTCAGGGGCCGCGGTCGCCTTCCTCGGTGACGACTTGGGGGCCGCCTTGGCGGAGCCGGAGCTCGAGCCGGTGCCGGTCTCGGCCGCGGCCTTCTCGCCGATCGTCAGCTTCAGGCCCGGGTGGATGAGCGACGGGTTGCCGCCGATCGCCGTGCGGTTGTCCTCGTACAGCTTCTTCCAGCCGCCGCTGACATCCTGCTCGTCGGCGATCTTCGAGAGATAGTCACCCGACCGAACCGCATATGTCTTGGTCGTCGACTTCGCGGCCGCGGCCTTCTTTTCGGCGGCGGCAGAAGCGGATTCGGCGGCCTTGTTCGAAACAGTGGCACTGCTAGAGACATTCGAGATATTCGCAACCGACTCGGCGGCGGACTGCGAAGTCGCGGCGTTCGCGCCGGTCGCTCCCAGCAGCGGCAGGGCGAGTGCGGCACCACCCGTTCCGGCGACGGCTATGGAGCGTGTGAAACGCTGGGACTTGGGACGGCGGTGCTTACCCTTCGCGGGCATGGCGAATTCCTCTCCTGCGCCTGCGAGGTGAGCTGTCGGGTGCGAGCAGGAGATGCCCGGCCACGCTTTCGCGCAGCTTTACCCCAAGCCGTTCCGGAGACCGGAACAGGCGTTGTACCTGTGGGTCCCCCGCTCCTGCCGTTTCGGGTGAGTGTGCGGATTCCGGGCGGCGGCAGGATTGGGCGTCCGTCCGGATTGGTGGCGAACGTAAGCGACCTGGACGGGCAGGGACAACCTTTGGAGTTTCCTGTGCGCCCGTTCTCTTGATCGATGACCGAAATGTCAGTCACCCTGCGTAAATGAAAGATCTCAATCTCTTCTTAAAGCCCTGGAAACACAGGCGAATTACGTGAACATGGCGACAGCGGACCGTCATGAATATGACGCTGCTCACGAACCGCCGACTTAGGAGCCCGCATTCCAGAGCGAGTTGGAACGAAGGCTCCAATACGGACACAACAGTCACATGCGACGCAGCCGGATAACTGACGCATCAAGGTCCCCACGCAACCCCGTCCGCAGCCCGTGATGCAACAGCACCGCCCCTCGGTGCACTTCGCCCGTTTCGAGGCATTCGTACACAGCTGTCGGGTCGAGGCCACGCAGCCGCACCGGCGCGACCGGCTCGCCGTAGTGCTGGGCCTGGAGCCAGGCGAGGACGACGACCTCGTCGCCGAGGACGTACTGCACGGCGCTCAGTCCACCCTCGGGCGCCCGCAGCCGGTGGAGGTCGCCGCGCTGCACGACGGGCCGGATCTCCTTGTAGAGCTCCACCCAGCCGCGCGCCTCGGCCAGTTCCTCGTCGCTCCACTCGGTCAGGTCGCCGCCGACTCCGAGCACCCCGGCCATCGCGCTCACGAAGCGGAAGCGCAGCGAGCTGACGCGCCCGTTGAGCTGGACGTTCGGGCTGTCGGTGACCCAGGCGGCCATGGCCCGGGCGGGGTGCAGCTGGCTGAAGCCGTGCTGGATGGCGAGCCGGTCGAGCGGGTCGGTGTTGTCCGAGGTCCACACCTGGTCCGTACGCGCCATGATCCCGAGGTCGATCCGGCCGCCGCCGCCCGAGCAGGACTCGAAGGCGACGCCGGGGTGGGCTGCCCGCAGCCGGTCCAACAGGCCGTACAGAGCGTGCACATGGTCGACCCACAACCGCTGCGGGTACGGCTCGCCCGGCCATCCGGCGTCCGTGAAGCAGCGGTTGAAGTCCCACTTCACGTAGTCGATGGGCGCGCTGGAGAGCAGCGCGTCGAGCTGCTCCCACAGGTACTCCTGGACGTCCCCGCGGGCGAGGTTCAGAACGAGTTGATTGCGGAGCTCCGTCCGCTTTCGTCCCGGTTGGAACTGCACCCAGTCGGGATGCGCGCGGTACAGCTCGCTGTCCGGGTTGACCATCTCGGGCTCGACCCAGATACCGAACTGCATGCCGAGCGCGTGCACGTCGTCGGCGAGCGGCTTGAGCCCGGCCGGGAAGCGGGCCGGGTTCGGCGTCCAGTCGCCGAGCCCGGCCCGGTCGCTGGTCCGCGTCCCGAACCAGCCGTCGTCGACCACGAACAGCTCGACCCCCATCGCCGCCGCCCGCCGCGCGAGCGCGCCCTGCTGCTCCTCGGAGATGTCGAACTCGGTGGCCTCCCAGGAGTTGAAGAGCACGGGCCGGTCCTGGTCCGCGTCCGGGATCACGTACGCGCGCTGATACGCGTGCCAGGCGCGGCTCGCCCCGCCGAAGCCGCCGTCGCTCCACAGCCCCGCGAAGACGGGCGTGACGAAGCTCTCCCCCGGCTCCAGTCGCACAAGACCCGAGTCGTCGTACCCGGCCCCGCCGGTGATCTGCACGCGGGCGTCCGGGAGTTGGGCCACGGCGATCCGCCACGACCCCGACCACCCGAGCGCGCACCCGTAGACCTCGCCGCGCTCCTCGGTCGCCGCGCCCTCAACATCGAGCGCGACCCACGGCAGGTGCTGATGCCCGGTGTGGCCGCGTCGGCTGCCGATGACCTTCTCACCGTAGGTGAGATCGGAGCGTACGAGCCGTGACTCCGCGGCCCACCGCCCGTGCAGCTGGGAGAGCCGCCAGTTGTCGCGGTGCGGCAGTGTCCAGGTCGCGGAGTCGGCGCGCAGGACCTCCAGAACGGGCCCTTCGTTGGACAGCGTCACCCACCGCTCGACGACATCGGTCGCGGCCCGCATCCGATAGTGCAGCGTGATGCCGAGCCCCGAGTCGGAGAACCGCAGCCGCAGTTCGTCGCCGTCGGCCTCGTACGCCTCGAAACGCCACTCGGTGCCGCGCCGCTCCTCCGTGCGAACGGACAGCGCGGGCCGTACGAATCGGGGGCCGCCCTCGACCGGGTACTCCTCATGTCCGTCGAGGGAGGCCTCGAAGGGCCAGTACTCCGGGCCGGGGCGCGCGGCGAGTGCTTCGGCGTCGGCGAGGGCGATTCTCGGGCCCCAGTGCAGATGCAGCAATTCGTCGTCCGCGCCGAGCCGTAGGGCGTAACTGCTCGTGGGCCCGGAAAGAACCCACGTACGACCGTCTGCGCCGATCTCCACCATCAAGCCCTCACATATCCGAACAGGCACGCTCAAGTACGAACACCATCATGACCTACGCGTCTCGTCGGCAACGCCTGTGGACAACTCATTGGCCCACGCATCCATGTCGTATCGTCGAGAGCGCGCCCCGCCGACGAGCCGCGTCGGCAGTCGAACAGGAGGAGCCCCGTGACGCAGCAGGTCCCGTCGACCGAGCCCGAACTGGCTGGAGTTCGCAACTTCCGTGATGTGGGCGGCCTGCCGACGACGGACGGCCGACGGGTGGCGTACGGGCGGCTGTTCCGCAGCGGCCACCTCGCGCACGCGACGGAGTCGGACGCCGCGTTCCTCTCCTCCCTCGGGCTGCACACGATCTTCGACTTCCGCAATGCCGCGGACCAGAAGCTGGAGGGGCCCGACGTCGAGCTGCCGGGCGTGCGGAACGTGAACCTGCCGCTGACCGACCCGGCGCACGGTGCCGAGTTCTGGACGATGGTCCGCGACGGCGATCTGGACCAGCTCCGCTCGATCCTCGCGGACGGCAAGGGCGCGAACCGGATGATCACTTCCTACCGCACGATCATCAAGGAGCGCACGCCCGAGCATTCCCAGGTGCTGCACGCGCTGGCCGAGGACAGCGTGCCCGCGCTGATGCACTGTGCGGCGGGCAAGGACCGCGCCGGCCTCTCGATAGCCGTGACGCTCCTCGCCCTCGGCGTCGAACGCGAGGCCATCGAGGCGGACTACCTGGAGTCGAACGCGGCGCACCGCCGCTACAAGGTCCACCGCAGCAGTTCCTCGGCCTCCGCGTACTCGCCCGAGGTGATGGAGCTGCTCCGCCCGCTCTTCGACGCGCGCGCCGAGTACCTGGCGGCGGCCTTCGACACGATCGAGGAGACGTGGGGCGGGGTCGACCCGTACCTGGAGCAGGCCCTCGGCGTGACTCCCGAGATACGCGAACGCCTCCGGAAGCGCTTCCTGGACTGACCGCCCGACGCCCACCGCCTGACCGGCCGGACGCCCACCACCTTCTGACGGCCCACTACCTACTGCATACCTACTACATGTCTACTGCCCCTGGGCTCCGAGCGAGAACAGCAGGTAGAGGAAGGCGGCGAAGAGGTGCCCGACCGCCACGTAGACGATGAGCCGCACCCACAGGGCGCGGGGGAGCTTCTCCTCCATGTCCTTCACGGGGTTTCTCCTGTGATCATGACGTCTCTCCTGTCGTGGTCGGTCCGAGGCACAGCGCGGCCGTAGGGCTCTGCAGCAGGGTGTGTACGAAGAGGAGTTCGACCCCGCCCCGGTCCGCGGCGGCGATCCGGTGCGGGGTCAGCGAGTCGAAGTGCGCGCTGTCGCCGGGCGCGAGCACGTGCGCGGTGTCCCCCAGACGCAGCCGCAGCCGCCCTTGGAGGACGTACAGCCACTCCTCTCCGGGGTGCACCCGCACGATGTCGCCCTGCGCCCCGTACGGGACGTGCACGCGCAGGGACTGCATGCCCCGCCCTGCCGCGCCGGCCTGCCAGTACGTCCAGCCGCCGGCCTTGGTGGGCTCCATGTCGGCAGCGCGCACAACGGCGTCCCGGTCGGCGACCGTCTCGCCGAGCAGCTCCGAGACGGTCGTCCGGTAGATCCGGGCCAGCGCGAGCAGCATCGGGAGTGAGGGCTGGCGCTGCCCGGTCTCCAGACGGGACAGGTGCGCGGGCGAGAGCCCGGCGGAGCGGGCCGCGGACTCCAGGGTGAGTGAGGCACGGCGCCGCAGGGCACGGAGCTGCGGTGCGACGGCGGGCAGCACGTCGGCCGCCCCGAGTTCGGGTGCGCGTTCGGGTACGGGTGCGGGTGCGGTTTCAGGCTCAGCGTCGGCCGCCCCGGGTTCGGAAGGGCTCGTACCCTTGGAAGGGTTCATGCCTTCGATTCAGCCAGATGTTTGCCTGAGCGGCAATTTCCTTGCCTCTCAGGCAAAAGCCTTCTGGTGTCCCTCGACGCTGTCCGTGGATGTCAGCGGTTGGCGACCGCCTGCTTCACCAGCGTCTTCCCGAAGTCCCACATCAGCCCGCCCCCGGTGTGCGCGTCGTCCATCACGTCGGTGAAGGCGTCCACGAACCGGTCCACGTCCCGCTCACCGATGACCAGCGGCGGAATCAGTTTGATCACCTCCAGATGGTCGCCGGATACCTGGGTGAGGATCCGGTGCCGCTGCAACAGCGGAACGACGACCATCTGCGCGAACAGTCCCTTTCGCGCGGCCTGCAGCATCGTCCAACGGCTGCGCAGCTTCAGCGACTTGGGCCGCCCGAACTCGATGCCGATCATCAACCCGCGGCCGCGCACGTCACTGAGCAGTTCGTACTTGTCGACGAGCGCCGCGAGCCGGGACTTCAGCTGCTCCCCGGTCGCACGGGTGTTGGCGACAATCTGCTCGTTCTCCATGACCGACAGCACGGCGAGGCCGGCCGCCATGGCCTGCGCGTTGGACCCGAAGCTCGCGGAGTGGACGAGGACGCGGTCCATGGACGAGTAGACCTTCTTGAAGATCCAGTCCTTGCCGAGGGTCGCGCCCACGGGCACGTACCCGCCGGACAGCGCCTTCGCGACGCACACCAGGTCCGGCTCGACGCCCTCCTCGTGCTGGTAGGCGTAGAAGTCACCGGTCCGCCCGAGCCCGGTCTGCACCTCGTCCGCGATGAGCAGCGCCTTGTGCTTGCGCAGCAACTCCTGTGCCGCGCGCAGATATCCGGGCGGCGACTCGTGTACGCCCTTGCCCTGGATCGGTTCGACGATCAGCGCGGCGACGTCGCCCTTCTTCAGCTCTCTTGCCAGGGCGTCGAGATCGCCGAGCGGGACCGCCGTGTCGGGCAGCAGCGGCGCGAACCCGTCCCGGAAGCCGTCCTCGCCGTTCACGGACAGCGAGCCGGTGGTCAGGCCGTGGAAGGAGTGCGCGCAGTACAGCACGCGCGGCTTGCCGGTCGCGTACCGGGCGAACTTGAGCGCCGTCTCGACGGCCTCCGTACCGCTGTTGCCGAAGAACACCCGGTCCAGGTGCGGGCTGTGGGTGAGCAGCTTCTCCGCCAGCAGCCCGGGCAGGGGCTGGCAGTCGAAGCGGGTGAGATCGGCGAGCGATGCGTCGAGGACGTCGTGCAGCGCCTTGCGGACGACGGGGTGATGGCGGCCCAGACCCATCACCCCGAACCCGGCGAGCATGTCCAGGTACTCGTTGCCGTCCGCATCCCAGAAGTACGCGCCCTCGGCCCGCTCGTAGACCTTGTCGAAGCCGATGGTGTGCAGCATGCGCGGCAGCTGGTGGTTCAGGTGCTTCGCGTGCAGCTCGTAGCGCTCGGCTCCGCGTTCGGCGAGGAGGCCGGCGAGGTCGAACTCCTGGGGCTCGGCCTCCTGGGGCTGGCTGGTGGTCATTCCTGTTTCTCCTTGGACGCGTGCTCCTTGGTGACCTGCTCCTCGGCAGCCTGCTCCTCGGAAGCGTGCTCCGTGACCGCGAACTCCGCCTCCGTGACGGCGAGTTCGGCCTCCGTGACAGTCAGGCTCGCCTCTTGGGTGGCCAGGCCCGCGCTGATCCGCCCCGCGATCTCGACGGGCGTGAGCCCTATGTCGGCCAGCACCTCACCGCGCTTGGCATGCGCGAGGAACTGCTCGGGGATCCCGAACCGCCTTACGGGCACGTCGACTTCGGCGTCACCGAGCGCGAGGGCGACCGCCGCGCCCACACCGGAAGCCCGGCTGTTGTCCTCGACGACTCCGACCATGCGGTGCTCGGCGGCGAGTCCCGGCAGCGCCGGATCGACGGGCTTCACCCAACGCGGGTCAACGACCGTGCAGTTGACGCCCCTGGCCTCCAGCAGTTCGGCCGCCTTGAGACACACCGGAGCCATCACGCCGACGGCGACGAGGAGAACCTCGGGCCGCTCGCCGCGATGCAGCACGTCCACGCCGCCCACCCGGTCGACCGCCGGGATCTCCGGTCCCACCGACTCCTTCGGGAAGCGGATGATCGTCGGCGCGTCGTCCACGGCGACCGCCTCGCGCAGTTGGGCGCGCAGCTGGTCGGCGTCGCGCGGCGCGGCGATCCTCAGTCCGGGCACGACCTGGAGGATGGACATGTCCCACATGCCGTTGTGTGACGCGCCGTCAACTCCCGTGACTCCCGCGCGGTCCAGCACGAAGGTCACCCCGCAGCGATGCAGCGCGACATCCATGAGCAACTGGTCGAAGGCCCGGTTCAGGAAGGTCGCGTACACCGCGACCACCGGATGCAGTCCGCCCGTGGCCAGCCCGGCGGCGGACACCGTGGCGTGCTGCTCGGCGATGCCGACGTCCCACACCCGCCCGGGGAACTTCTCCGCGAACTTCGCCAGGCCCACCGGATGGAGCATGGCCGCCGTGATCGCCACGACGTCCTCGCGCTCCTCCCCGATCCGCACGATCTCGTCGCCGAACACCGAGGTCCAGGAGGGGCCGTTGGAGGGCGCGAGTGGCTCGCAGGTGAGCGGGTCCATCACACCGACCGTGTGGAAGTGGTCCTCCTCGTGCGCGAGCGCCGGTTCGTAACCGCGCCCCTTCTCCGTCAGGCAGTGGATGAGTACAGGCCCGTGGAAGCGTTTCGCGCGCCGCAGCGCCGACTCCATCGCCCCCACGTCGTGCCCGTCTATCGGCCCGACGTACTTCAGCCCCAGATCCTCGAACATGCCCTGCGGCGCGAACGCGTCCTTGAACCCCTTCTTGGCGCCGTGCAGCGACTCGTAGATCGTGTTTCCGATGACGGGCGTCCGCAGCAGTACGTCCTTGCCCCAGGCCAGCACGCGCTCGTAACTGTCGGTGGTCCGCAAGGTCGCCAGATGGTTCGCCAGGCCGCCGATGGTCGGCGAGTACGAGCGTTCGTTGTCGTTGACGACGATGATCAGCGGCCGGTCCTTGGCGGCCGCGATGTTGTTCAGCGCCTCCCACGCCATGCCGCCGGTGAGAGCGCCGTCGCCGATGACCGCGACGACGTGCCCCTTCTCCCCCTGCACCTGGCGGGCTTTGGCGAGCCCGTCGGCCCAGCCGAGCGCGGTGGACGCGTGGCTGTTCTCGATGATGTCGTGCTCGGACTCCTCGCGCGACGGGTAGCCGGAGAGACCGCCCTTGCCGCGCAGCTTGGAGAAGTCCTGACGCCCTGTCAGCAGCTTGTGTACGTAGCTCTGGTGGCCGGTGTCCCACAGGATGCGGTCGACCGGCGACTCGAAGACCCGGTGGAGCGCGATGGACAGTTCCACCACCCCCAGGTTGGGCCCCAGATGTCCGCCGGTCCTGGCGACCGCGTGCACCAGGAACTCCCTGATCTCGTCGGCCAGCCGGCCGATCTCCACCTCGGACAGCGCCTTCAGGTCACGTGGTCCCCGGATGGTCTCCAGAATCGTCACGCCCAGGCCCCCTCTCGGTCCGTGCTGTTGTCAACTCACAGTGACGGATGGTTTCCCCGGCGCTGTGACCTTCGGCTCGCCTGACGCGACGCCGTCCGCCTCCATCTGCTCGGCGATCTTCATCGCCTCGTCGATGAGGGTCTCCACGATCTTCGACTCGGGCACCGTCTTGATGACCTCGCCCTTGACGAAGATCTGGCCCTTGCCGTTGCCCGAGGCGACTCCCAGGTCCGCCTCCCGAGCCTCTCCCGGCCCGTTGACGACGCAGCCCATGACCGCGACGCGCAACGGCACCTCCATCCCCTCCAGGCCGGCCGTGACCTCGTCGGCCAGCTTGTACACGTCGACCTGGGCACGCCCGCAGGACGGGCAGGACACGATCTCCAGGCGCCGCTCACGCAGACCGAGCGACTCCAGGATCTGCATGCCGACCTTGCACTCCTCTGCGGGCGGCGCGCTCAGGGACACCCGGATGGTGTCCCCGATGCCCTCGCTGAGCAGCGCCCCGAAGGCCACCGCGGACTTGATGGTCCCCTGGAAGGCCGGCCCGGCCTCGGTCACGCCCAGGTGCAGCGGGTAGTCGCACTGGGCCGCCAGCTGCCGGTAGGCGTTTACCATGACCACCGGGTCGTTGTGCTTGACCGAGATCTTGATGTCCCGGAACCCGTGCTCCTCGAAGAGGGACGCCTCCCACAGCGCCGACTCCACCAAGGCCTCGGGCGTCGCCTTGCCGTACTTCTGGAGCAGCCGCCTGTCGAGCGAGCCCGCGTTCACGCCGATCCTGATCGGCGTGCCGTGGTCCTTGGCGGCCCGGGCGATCTCCTTCACCTTGTCGTCGAACTGCTTGATGTTGCCGGGATTCACCCGCACCGCCGCACAGCCCGCCTCGATCGCGGCGAACACGTACTTCGGCTGGAAGTGGATGTCCGCGATCACCGGGATCTGCGACTTGCGCGCGATGGTCGCGAGGGCGTCCGCGTCGTCCTGCGTGGGGCAGGCGACGCGGACGATCTGGCAACCGGACGCAGTGAGTTCGGCGATCTGCTGCAACGTGGCGCCGATGTCCGACGTACGCGTCGTCGTCATCGACTGCACCGAGACGGGCGCCCCGCCCCCGACCGCCACCGGCCCGACCTGGATCTGCCGCGACAGGCGGCGTTGCGCGATCGGCCGGACCGGCACCTCGGGGAGGCCCAAGGAAACGGCGGTCATGACGTCACCCGCGGTTCTGCGCGACGGTCTCGCGGGCGGCCCGCAGGGACTCCTTGAGGGAGCCCATGGTGGCCAGGACCGCGGTCGGCTCGTAGCCGCAGTGCGCCATGCAGTTGGCGCAGCGCGGGTCCTTGCCGCGGCCGTACGCGTCCCAGTCGGTGTCCTCGATGAGTTCCTTGTACGTCGTGACGTACCCGTCGCTCATCAGGTAGCAGGGCTTCTGCCAGCCGAAGAGCGAGTAGTTGGGGATCGCCCACGCCGTGCACGGGAAGTCGACCTTGCCCTCGAGGAAGTCGAGGAACAGCGGTGAGTGGTTGAGCCGCCAGCGCCGCCTGTTGCCGCCCGCGAAGGCCTTCTTGAACAGCTCGCGCGTCTGCTCGACGCCCAGGAAGTGCTCCTGGTCGGGTGCCTTCTCATAGGCGTAGGCGGGCGAGATCATCATCTCGTCCACCTTCAGGTCGTCGTTGAGGTAGTTGAGCACCTCAATGATCGTCTGCGGGGTGTCGGTGTTGAAGAAGGTCGAGTTGGTGGTCACCCGGAAGCCGCGCTTCTTGGCCTCCTTGATGGCCTCCACAGCCTCGTCGAACACACCCTCCTTCGCCACGGACTCGTCGTGGCGCTCACGCAGACCGTCGATGTGCACGGCGAACGCGAAGTACGGCGAGGGCGTGAACTTGTCCATCTTCTTGCGCAGCAGCATGGCGTTGGTGCACAGGAAGACGTACTTCTTCCGGGCCACCAGCTGCCGCACGATCTCGTCGATCTTCGGGTGCATAAGGGGCTCACCGCCGGCGATGGACACCATCGGCGCACCGGACTCCAGCACCGCTCCCACGGCCTGGGCCACCGGCATGCGCTGCTTGAGCACTCCGGCCGGGTGCTGGATCTTGCCGCAACCCTCACATGCCAGGTTGCAGGCGTAGAGCGGTTCAAGCTCGACGATCAGCGGAAATTTGTCTCGCTTGCGGAGCTTCTGTTCCATGAGATACGTCGCGACCTTGATGGTCTGGCGGAGCGGCATGGCCATCTGGCTCACCTCCGAGGGAGCAGCAAAGAACGGTGCCATTCGAAAAAAGCGGGAAGGACGGAACGAAGGACACGGAAGGCTGATATTCCACCGCGCACCGTGCCGATCCGGACGAGTTCATGTTCTGGAGCGTCCACGACCACCCGCACGGCCGCAACCGGGCGTGAGCCCGCGCGGACGGCGCTGTGGAGCGTGGCCGCCGACTCCATGTCGACCGCGATCGCGCCGGTCGCGAGCAGATCCGACCGTTCGTGACCGCGGACGACGTGTTCGGAGCCGGTGAGCGGCCCCGTGTGGACGGTGCGCCCGGGCAGGGCACGCACCAGTTCCTTGACGAGCAGATCGGTGCCCACACACGGCGTGACGCCGCGCGGGTCCCGGGTCTCCTCGGCGACGACCAGGTCCCCGGGGTGCATACCGGGGGCGAGCCCGGCGCAGAAGCCCGTGGCCAGGACGGCCGCCCCGCTCAGCTCGGGCCCGGCCAGAGCCCGTGCGACCGCCCGTTCGGCGGCCTTGGGCCCCATGCCCGTACGCAGCACGGTGACCGGGCCGTCGGCGCCGCCCCGGTCCCTGCCGGTGCGCAGGGCGAGGCGCTCGATGCCGAGCGCACAGGCGATCAGCAGCGGGGTAGCGGCCGGCGTCGTGCTCATCAGCTCCCCTTCGCCCGGTGGCCGGCGAACGGTTCGCCGTTGACGTACCGACCGAGCGCCGTGAGTGGGAAGACCTGTCGGTAGAGGTGGTAGTTGATCGAGAAGTCCCACGGGAACCCGGTGCCGGTGAAGTACGGCTCGTCCCAGGAGCCGTCCGCCAGCTGGGTCTCCGCGAGCCAGGTGACCGCGCGCTCCACGGCCTTGGAGTCGCGCTCCCCCGCGGCCAGCAGCGCGAGCAGCGCCCATCCGGTCTGGGAGGCGGTCGAGGCGCCGCGCCCGCTCCACTCGGCGGCGTCGTCGTAGGAGCGCAGATCCTCGCCCCAGCCGCCGTCGTCGTTCTGCACGGTCTCCAGCCATGCCACGGCACGGCGGATCGCGGGATGCGACGCGGGCAGTCCGGCGGCGACCAGCGCCGGCACCACCGACCCTGTTCCGTATACGTAGTTGACGCCCCAGCGGCCGAACCAGGAGCCGTTCGCCTCCTGTTCGGCGAGCAGCCACTCGATACCCCGGCGGGTGCGGGGATCATGGGACAACCCCTCCACGGCCAGCATCTCCACGACGTGCGCGGTGACATCGGCGGACGGCGGGTCGATGACCTCCCCGAAGTCGCAGAACGGCAGCCGGTTCGGCAAGGGGCTGGTGTTGTCGACGTCGAAGGCGCCCCACGCGCCGTTCTTCGACTGCATGCCGAGGTTCCAGCGCACTCCGCGCCCGATGGACTTCTCGACGCGCTCCGGGTCGTGATGCCTGACGCGGCGCAGGGCGAGGACCACCTCGGCGGTGTCGTCGATGTCGGGGTAGTTGTCGTTGTGGAACTCGAACGCCCAGCCACCGGGCGGGAGCCCGGGCCGCTTGACCGCCCAGTCGCCGGGGCGGACGATCTCCTCTCCCAGCATCCAGTCCGCAGCCCTCACCAGCTGCGGATGGTCGGCGGGCACGCCGGCGTCGGCCAACGCGATGGTCGCGAGGCACGTGTCCCACACCGGCGACTGACAGGCCTCGATCATCCGAGCCCCGTCCTCGCGCCACACGGCGAAACGGTCCAGCGACGCCAACCCCTCGCGCATCACCGGGTGTTCGAGGTCGTAGCCGAGCAGGTGCAGCGCGATGATCGAGTACACCGCCGGGGGCTGGATGCCTCCCCAGCAGCCGTCGTTCTCCTGGCGTTCGATGATCCAGCGGGCAGCGGTGTTCATCGCGGCCTGGCGGAGTCTGCGCGGTGCGACCTTTCGGTAGGTGTGCAGTGCCTTGTCGAGACGCTGGAAGACCCCGTCCCAACTCGCCACCGGGGCAAGGGGTTTGACCGGGTTGGGATCCTGGGCGTCGGTGTGCAGCTCGTCGAGCGGGAACGGCGCGGGCCGTACCGGGCGCTTCGCCGAGACAACGGTGAGCGGCACGATGGTCTGCCGGGCCCAGCATCCGAAGTCGTAGATGTTGAGGGGTGCCCACTTCGGGAAGTAGAGGAGCTCCGGAGGGAGTTCGGGAAGGTCGTCCCACTTCCACCAGCCGAACAGGGCGAGCCAGATCCGGGTGAAGACGCGGGCCGCGGCGATCCCGCCCCGCTCCCTGATCCAAGCGGAGGCCTTCGCCATGTGCGGCTCGTCCGGCGCGTCACCGGCCAGCCGCAGGGCGACGTACGCCTCGATGGTGGTGGAGAGTTCGCCCGGTCCGCCGTAGAAGGTGGCCCAGGTGCCGTCCTCGCGCTGCTCGCCCCGGATGAAGAGAGCGGCGGCGTGGGTGGTCGACTCGTCGCGGATTCCCAGGAACTGACGGAGCAGCAGGTCTTCGGCGTCCATCGTGACGTTGGTCTCGAGGTCGCCCTTCCACCAGCCCTGGACGTCCTGTGTGGAAAGCAGGAAGTCGGTGGCGCGCTGTATCGCGCGCGCGGCGGCGTCTCGGGTATCGGCTGTCCCGGCCGCCACGGGAGTCGTCTTGTCGGTTGTTTCGCTGGCCGAGGCAGCGCGGGGCGGCAAAGCCCCGGTGCTTCCGTCGGTCGTCGCTGTCATGGCTTCCCCTTCGTGCAGTGCATACGTCTCTGCTGTGGGTCCGCCGTCGGCCGGTGCTCGTTCTCCCGCGGCACCGGCCGGCGACTACGCGAGGCTTATTCGACCGATAGTGATCATCTCTTTCGTACGACGACGAAGTCTGCGAGCTCCACGAACTGGGCCCGCACCTGTTCCGGCATGTGGATCGTGTCGAGCGCCTCGATGGCGATGGTGTGCTGGCGGCGTGCCTCCTGGGCGGTCCACTCGCGGCCGCCCGCCTCCTCGATGAGTGCGGCGCGCGCGGCGAACTCCTCCTCGGAGAAGGTCTCGAAGTCGCTGCTCTTGGCATCCGCGGCGAGCAGTTCACCGAGGCGCTCGGAGGCCGGGCCGCCCGCGGCGAGCGCGGCCACCACCGGCAGGGACTTCTTGCGCTGGCGCAGATCGCTCCAGGTCTGCTTGCCGGTGGCCACCGGGTCTCCCCAGATGCCGAGGAGGTCGTCGACGGCCTGGAAGGCGAGGCCGAGGTGGTAGCCGTACTTCTCCAGCGTGTCGGCCGTGCGGTCGTCGGCGCCGCCGAGGACCGCACCGATGGAGCAGGCGCAGGCGATCAGGGCGCCCGTCTTGTTGCCCTCCATCTCCAGGCACTCCTCGACGCTGACCCGGTCGCGGTGCTCGTAGGAGATGTCCTGCGCCTGGCCGTCGATCAGCGCGCGTGTGGCGGTGGTCAGGCGGCGCGTGGCGCGGCCCGCCTCGACCGTGCCGAGCTCCAGCAGGATCTCGTTGGCCAGCGCGAACAGGGCGTCGCCGACGAGGATCGCCTGGGCGGGGCCGTGCACCTTCCAGACGGTGTCACGGTGGCGGCGCTGCTCGTCGCCGTCCATCAGGTCGTCGTGCAACAGCGAGAAGTTGTGGACCAGTTCAACGGCGACCGCACCCGTCACGCCCACCTCGGGAGCGGCACCGGCGGCCTGTGCGGACAGAATGGCGAGCGCGGGACGTACGGCCTTGCCGCCGTCGCCCTCGGCGGGGTTGCCCTCGGCGTCGATCCAGCCGAAGTGGTAGGCCGCGACAGTGTCCATAGGAGGTGCGAGGCGGTCGATGGCCGCCCTCAGTACCGGTGTGGCCAGGGTCCGGCCGCGCTCAAGGAGCGCGGTCACGTCCACCGCGTCGGCAGCCTTCGATGCCGGGGGCACAGTGGGCACAGTCTCTCCTCTAATTGCGATACGGGGGGTGCGGGAGCCTTCCGCGCTCAGATCGAGCGTCACGCCGCCTCCTCGAAGAGCTCGAAGAGGTGATCGCGGGGCCGGCCCAGTGCGCTCAGCGCGGCATCCGCCGCGCTCACGCCGCTGCGGACCGCACTCTCCATGGTCGCGGGCCACCCTGTGGCGGTCCACGCTCCGGCCAGGTAGAGGCCGGGTGCCTTGGTGCGGGCGCCGGGCCGCAGCCGTCCGACGCCGGGGGTCGGAGCGAACGTCGCCGTACGCTCCCGGGTGACGAAGAAATCCCTGACCTCGGCGCCACGCGTGCCGGGCAGCAGCCGCTCCAGCTCCGGCAGATACCGCTCGCGCAGCGACGACACGGGTTCGTCGATCTCGTCCTGCGCGGCCGACTGGGACAACGCGAGGTACTGGCCCTCCGCGAGCCCGGACGCCTCGGTCCGGTCGAAGACCCACTGCACCGGAGAGCCCAGCGCCGCGAAGAACGGCCGGCTGAGGACCTTCCGGTCGTACACGACATGGATGTTGAGGATCGGCGCCGTGCCGATCTCCAGCAACCGCTCGGGGGCGTCCAGCGCGCCGGCGGGCAGCAGACCGTGTGCCTCGCGTTGCGGTACGGCGAGTACGACCGCGTCGGCGTCGAGCGTCTCGCCGGGAACCTGAACGGTCCAACGTCCGTTCTCGTTAGGGAGGATGGAGGTGACGCGTGTTCGGAGTTCGGTACGGACGCCCGCGGAGTCGAGCGCCTTGCGAGCCAGAGTGTCGTGCAGTTCGCCCAGCGGGACACGCGCCCAGCCGATGTCGGCCGCGCCCGGGTCGGACAGCAGACCGGTCTTGAACACCATCGCGGCGAGCCCGAGCGAGGAGTCTTTGGCCACCGCGTTGAGGGTGGCGACCCCCACGAGGTCCCACAGTGCCTCGACGGCACGCTCGGACTGACCGTGCGCGGCCAGCCAGCTGCCGAAGTTCTGCGCGTCGAGCGCCGGATCGGCGAGGTCGAGTCCCTTGAGTGCCAGTGCGGCACGTCCCACCTTGGCCCGCTCGGTGAGCGACAGATGCGGATACGTGGCGAGGCTGCGCGCCAGATGCAGCGGCACGGGCAGCGCCGTGCGCCCGATTCTGCCGAGCCGCCGCCCGGGTTTGCCCTCGGCGTCGAGCACGGGCACGTCGAGACGATCCTGCAAAGGTGCGAGTTCGGCTCCGTCGACACGGTCGAGGAACCAGCGGTACGCCGTACAGCAGCGCAGATACACATGCTGCCCGTTGTCCACGGTGAGCCCGCCGCGCTGGAACGAGAAGGCGAGCCCGCCCAGCCGCGGCCGGCCTTCGAGGAGCGTGACGCGCACCCCGGCGTCGGCGAGCGCGAGCGCGGCGGTGATCCCGGCGAGCCCTCCACCGACTACGACGGCCTCCCGCCCGTCGCCCGCCACCACCCCTTCGAGGAAGCGCTTCGCGCCTTTCTCTTCGGGGCGGCCGGGACTGTCCGCGTCGAGCCCCTCGGCCTGTGTGCTGTCGTTCATCGTGCGTCCTCCCCCGCGGCCTCGCCGTGCTGATCGAGCGGTACACGGCCGGCCGTTGAAGTCAGGGACGCCGTCTCCGACCGGAGGGTTGCGCGCCGTTTCCCGGCGCCCCCGTCATCTTGGCCCAGAGTGTCCATCAAGCGCGCCTCCTGATGGTTCGGCGGGCAACGTGCCGGGCGTCGAGACCGGACAGGCCCCGCACGGCGACGTACGCCTTCTCGTGCCCGGGCAGCGAGACGCGGCCGCGCAGCACGGCCTCCGGCTCGCGCTCGATGCGGTCGAGGAGACGGCGGTAGATGCCGGCCATCGCGGCGACGCAGGCGCCGCTGCGTCGGTCCAGCATCGGCAGCAGTCCGTAGCCCTCCGCGAAAAGCGCGCGGGCCCGTCGCACTTCGAAGTGCACGAGGCCCGCGAAGTCGGAGCCCTCGGGCGGCTTCGGCCCGCTGAACCCCGCCGAGCAGCCGAACTTCGCGAGGTCGTCGGCGGGCAGATAGGTCCGCCCGCCCTCGGCGTCCTCACGAACGTCCCTGAGGATATTGGTGAGTTGCAGTGCGAGCCCGAGCGTGTCGGCATACTCCGGCGCTCGCTCGACTCCGCGCGCCCCGGGTTCCGTACCGAACACGCCGAGCGAGAGCCGTCCGATGGCCCCTGCCACACACCGGCAGTAGACCTTCAGGTCGTCCCAGGTCTCGTAGCTCTCGCCGCGGACATCCATCAGGACACCGTCGATGAGCTCGTCGAGGCCGTCGAGCGGGACCGGGAAGTGGTCCGCCGTGTGGCTGAGCGCGACCGCGACCGGGTCGGTGTCGTCCTCCTCCACGGAGCGGTCGCGGATCCGGGCGAGCAACGCCCGGGTGTCCTCGAGCCGCGCGACCTTGACGTCGGGCTTGAGCGCGCCGTCGCCGATGTCGTCGACGCGTCGCGAGAACGCGTACAGCGCCGACATGGCGCGGCGCTTGGGCGTCGGCAGCAGTCTGATGCCGTACGCGAAGTTGCGGGCCTGCTGCCCGGTGATCGCCTCGCAGTAGCTGTAAGCGGCGAGTACCGGTGCGGACGTGCGTTGTTCCGACTCCACGGTCCGGATCACCCCTCTCCTCGCAGAGTCACTCCCACCTCGCGCAGCAACTGGATCTTGCCGGGCTTGGGCGGGCCTGGAAGTACGTCGTATTCGGCGGCGGCGATCGCATGGATTGCCGCCCTTCCTCCTGCCACGAACCCCGCGAGCAGCAGCTTCAGCCTGCCGTGGACGCTACCCACGAGTGGGGTGCCTTCATTCAGAAGGTTCCGGGCGCGTTCTGCTTCGTATGCAACCAGTACGCGCGCCGACGCGCCTGCCGTGGTCGTGGCGAGATCCGCCTCTTGGACATGAAAGCGCTTCATGTCCTCGGCGGGCAGGTAGATGCGGTCGCGGCCGAGATCCTCGGCGACGTCCTGGAGGTGTTCGACGATCTGCAGTGCCGTGCAGACCGCGTCGGAGCGGCGGACGCGCTCCGGGGTCGAGGTGCCGGTGACCGAGAGGACCAGGCGGCCGACCGGGTTGGCGGACAGCTCGCAGTAGGCGAGCAGGTCGTCGTAGGTCTCGTACCGCTTGACGAGCTGGTCCTGGCGGTTCGCCGCGATCAGGCCGAGGAAGGGCTCGGGGGTGAGGCCGGTGCGGCGGACCGTCGGCTGGAGGCGGCGCAGGAGCGGGTGGCGCGGGGTCGAGTCGAAGACCTTGCGGAGGTCGGTCTCGAAGGCGTCGAGGAGGAGCAGCCGGTCCTCGGCCTCTTCGGGGGACACGCCCAGAAGGCGGGCGTCGGCGCCGCCGGGGGCCAGGTCGCCGTCACCGATGTCGTCGACCAGGCGCGCGAAGCCGTACACGGCCATCAGGTCGGCACGCCAGGCCTTGGGCAGGAAGAACGGCGCCACGGGGAAGTTCTCGCCCGCGGCCTTGTCGAGGGTGCTGCGCTCCGGGTCACCGGCGCGCGCCGTCCCGGCTGGCGTCACCGCTCGCTGCCCGGTACGAGGACGGCACACGCACAGCGCAGCTGGAGAGTTTCCGTAGCCATTGCCGTCACACCTCCCGTTCTACACTGCCGACCCAATAGTGACTATTTCGGACACGCCGCCCAGCCGTCCGCGCGGCAGACCCTATGCCGGGTGTCGCGCATTATCGCCCCACTTGCCGCGAATCAGCACCGGTACAGCTTACGTTGTACAACGCGGCGCGCCTCGTCGGGGTGTCCTGCACATCACAACAACACACCGATTGGCTTCAAGATTCCTAAGCACGCCCGGAGTTGGCGTTTCCTTTGCAGACGCAGGGCCCCGCCGAACCGTTCCGACGGGGCCCCGGGCGAATGTCGGGCTACTTGCCCGTGAACTTCTCGTACTCCTTGAGGACCTCGCCGGTCGGGCCGTCCATGCGCAGCTCACCGCGCTCCAGCCACAGGACGCGGTCGCAGGTGTCGCGGATCGACTTGTTGTTGTGACTGACGAGAAACACCGTGCCCGCGTCCTTGCGCAGCTCGCGGATGCGGGCCTCGGAGCGCTTCTGGAAGGAGCGGTCGCCGGTCGCCAGAGCCTCGTCGATCATCAGGACGTCGTGGTCCTTGGCGGCCGCGATCGAGAAGCGGAGCCGGGCGGCCATGCCGGAGGAGTAGGTGCGCATCGGGAGGGTGATGAAGTCGCCCTTCTCGTTGATGCCCGAGAAATCGACGATGTCCTCGTAGCGCTCCCGGATCTCCTCGCGGGACATACCCATCGCCAGTCCGCCGAGAATGACGTTCCGCTCGCCCGTGAGGTCGTTCATCAGAGCCGCGTTGACGCCGAGGAGCGAGGGCTGGCCGTCGGTGTAGACGTGGCCCTTCTCGGCGGGGAGCAGGCCCGCGATGGCGCGCAGCAGGGTGGACTTGCCGGAGCCGTTGGAGCCGATCAGTCCGATGGCCTCGCCCCGGTAGGCGGTGAAGGAGACGCCCCTGACGGCGTGCACCTTGCGCACGCCGCGCTCCTCGCCGCCGCGCTTCAGTATGCGGCTGAGGGCGGCGGTGGCGCTGCCCTTGCCGGTCTTGGCGCCGTTGACGCGGTAGACGATGTGCAGCTCGTCCGCGATGACGGTCGGGATCAGGTTCCCGGTGTTCTGCTCAGCCACGGCCGTAGCGCTCCTCAGCCTTCCAGAAGTACACGAAACCGCCGACGGCGACGAGGAGTGCCCAGGCACCGGCGACCGCCCAGACGTGCGGGGGCAGGTTCTCGGAGCCGTAGCCGTCGATCAGCGCGAAGCGCATCAGGTCCATGTAGATGGCGGCCGGGTTCCACTGGAGGACGTCGGCGATCCACTCGGGCCTGCCCTCGAGCATCACCGGGATGGAGAACATCACGCCGGACCCGTACATCCACGTACGCATCACGAACGGCATGAGCTGCGCGAGGTCAGGGGTCTTGGAACCCATCCGAGCCATGATCATCGCGAGGCCGGTGTTGAAGAGGAACTGCAGGGCCAGGACCGGGACGATCAACACCCAGGACAGCTTCGGATAGCTCCCGAATCCGACCGCCACGACGAACAGCACGATCATCGAGAACAGCAGCTGCTGGAGCTGCTGCAGTGAGAACGAGATGGGCAGCGAGGCGCGCGGGAAGTGCAGCGCCCGGACCAGGCCGAGGTTCCCGGAGATCGCACGTACGCCCGCCATCACCGAGCTCTGCGTGAAGGTGAAGACGAAGACACCCGTCACCAGGAACGGGATGTAGACCTCGCGGGGCATGCCACGGTCGGCGCCCAGGATCAGGCCGAAGATCAGGAAGTACACGAGCGCGTTCAGCAGCGGCGTGGCCACCTGCCACAGTTGGCCGAGTTTGGCCTGGCTGTACTGGGCGGTGAGCTTCGCCTGTGAGAAGGCGAGGATGAAGTGACGCCGTCCCCAGAGCTGGCGGACGTACTCGACGAGTCCGGGCCGGGCGCCGCTCACGGCAAGCCCGTACTTGGCGGCGAGGTTCGCCGCGGAGAGCCCTTCATCGGGCGACGGAGGGGCGCTCACCGCGACACCGCCGTCATGCGTTGTCTCACTCACAAGTGGAAACTTTCGTCTTCTTAAGTGCGCAGCCTGGTCGGGCATGGGCATAGGCATGGGCCAGGGACCGGAGTACGGCCCGAATGCTCTCAGATATCGAGCTTGTCAGATGACGGGAGGTCGGCCCAGTCTGGTCAGGCGCCACACCGTACGCCACTTCATGGGGCGCCGGGGGCCGCACGGGCTTGTCCAGCCCTCTTTGAAACCGCCGAACCAGGCCTTCAGGGCGGGGCGCGAGGGGCGGCGGGCGAGGGTCAGCAGCATCCACACGCCGAGGTACACGGGGACCAGGAGCACGGGCAGGTTGCGGCGGGCCAGCCAGACGCGGTTGCGGGCGACCATCCGGTGGTAGACCGCGTGCCGCGAGGGGGCGGTCGTGGGGTGGTACAGCACCATGTCCGAGCGGTAGTCGATCATCCAGCCCGCGTCGAGGGCACGCCAGGCGAGGTCGGTCTCCTCATGGGCGTAGAAGAACTCGTCCGGCAGTCCGCCGACTTCGGCCAACACCTTCGTACGGACGGCGTTGGCGCCGCCGAGGAAGGTGGTGACGCGGGAACTGCGCATCGGGTCGGCGGCGCGCAGGCGTGGCACGTGGCGTCGCTGGGTGATCCCGGTCTCCGGGTCGGCGATGCGGAAGCTGATGATGCCGAGTTCGGGGTCCGCCTCGAAGGCCTGGCGGCACAGTTCGGCGGTGTCGTGGTGGGCGAGCAGGCCGTCGTCGTCCAGGAAGAGGAGGATGTCGACGTCGGTGCCGCCGGGGCCGAACGCCTCGATGCCGACGTTGCGGCCGCCGGGTATGCCGAGGTTCTCCGGCAGCTCGACCGTGCGGATGCCCTCGGGGACGTCCGGTACGGGCGAGCCGTTGCCGACCACGACCACCTCGACCGAGTCGCCGTCCTGCTTGGCGACCGAGTCGAGGAGGGCGCGGAGTTCGTCGGGGCGGTTGCCCATGGTGATGATCACCGCGCCGACCTTCATGCCCGTGCTCACTTCAGCCTGCTCGACGCGAGGATGGACACGAGGTGCAGCAGGGTCTGCAGGATCGCGATGCCGGCCAGGACCGCGATGCCGAGGCGGGTCCAGAACAGGCCGTCGCCGACCGCCATGTCGAGGATCGCCACGAACAGGATGAAGAGGCTGGCCTCGACGCCGCCCACCAGACGGTGGAACTTGAGCGCGGCCGCGGCCTTACGGGCCAGGGCCACACCCGAGGAGCGGGGCGTGGCCGCCTCCTCCTTGACCGCGGGCAGACCGCTGCGGGCCCGCGCCACGTCGACCAGGTCCGTCTCGGCCTTGATCAGGATCGCGCCGAGCGCGGCGAGCGTGCCGAGGAAGGCCCACAGCCACTCGGGGCTCTCCGACCCGTCGAACAGGTCGGCGCCGCGCAGGCCGAAGCCGACGAGCAGGGCCGCCTCGGACAGGTAGTGGCCGACGCGGTCCAGGTAGACGCCCGTGATGGACGTCTGCTTGCGCCAGCGTGCGATCTCGCCGTCGACGCAGTCGAGCAGCAGGTACAGCTGGATGAGGACGGCACCGAGGAGCGCCCCGGCCAGGCCGGGCACGAGGAGTGCCGCGCCCGCCAGGACACCCGCGACGACCATCAGATACGTGAGCTGGTTGGGCGTGATCCTGGAGTTGGCCAGGTACGGGTCGATGTGCAGCGAGATCTCTCGCATGTACAGGCGTCCCGCCCAGTGCTCACCGCTGCGCCGGTCCTTGACCCCTTCGGGGTGAACGACGGGGCGGAGTTCAGCTACCGATGGCCTTGGCATAGTCGGCGTATGCGTCCTTGATCTGGTCGGTGGTCAGGTCGAGGTGTTCGAGGATCGTGTAGCGCCCGGGCCGGGTCTGCGGAGCGAACTCCACGACCTCGACGAACTCGTCCACCGTGAAGCCGATCTCCTCGGGCAGTACGGGCAGCCCGTGGCGGTGCAGCACCTCGGCCATGTACGCCGACTCCTCGCGCGCCCCGCGCAGGTGCATCGCGAAGGCCGCGCCCAGACCGCACTGCTCGCCGTGGCTGGCCGCGCGCTTGGGGAAGAGCAGGTCGAAGGCGTGGTTGATCTCGTGGCAGGCGCCGGACGCGGGGCGGGAGTCTCCCGCGACCGACATCGAGATGCCCGTGAGGACCAGGCCCTCGGCGAGCACCTGCAGGAAGCCGTCGTCGCCGACTCCGCCCGGGTGCCGCAGCACGGCCTCGCCGGCCTGGCGGGCCATCGCGGCGGCGAGACCGTCGATCTGCTCGCCCTTCTCGCGGTTGGCCAGCTCCCAGTCCGCGACGGCGGAGATGTTGGACAGGGCGTCGCCGATGCCGGAGCGCACGAAGCGGACCGGGGCCTCGCGGATCACGTCGAGGTCGATGACGACCGCGATCGGGTTCGGTACACCGTAGGAGCCGCGGCCCGCGTCGTTGTCGAGGGTCGCGACCGGCGAGCACAGACCGTCGTGCGAGAGGTTCGTGGCGACGGCGACCAGCGGGAGGCCGATGCGGGCCGCGGCGAACTTCGCGCAGTCGATGATCTTGCCGCCGCCGAGCCCCACGACGGCGTCGTAGTGCCCGGACTTCATGGCGTCCGCGAGCTTGATCGCGTCATCGAGGGTGCCGCCGCCGACCTCGTACCAGGTCGCGCCCGGCATCGCGGGAGCGAGCCGCTCGCGCAGCTTCGCCCCGGAACCGCCGCTGATCGCGACGGCCAGCTTGCCCGAGTGCGAGATGCGCTGGTCGGCGAGAACGGCCGCCAGGTCGTCCAGTGCCCCCGGACGGATGTCGACGACGACCGGCGAGGGGATGAGCCTCGTCAGTACTGGCACGCGATCACGCGTCCCTTGGCGAGGTCCTCGTGGTTGTCGATCTCGACCCAGTTGACGTCGCCGATGGGCGCGACGTCGATACGGAAGCCACGGTTCACGAGCTCCTGATAGCCGTGCTCGTAGAACTGCTGCGGGTCGGCCTCGAAGACCGTCTTCAGCGCGTCGGCGAGCTCGTCGGCGGCCTCGCCCTCGATGAGGGTGACGCCGATGTACTCACCGGTGGCCTCGGCCGGGTCCATCAGCTTGGTGATCTTCGTCATGCCGCCCTCCGGGCCGACGACGACCTTCATCTCCTCGTCGGCGAGGGACTTCACCGTGTCGAGGGCGAGGATGATCTTCTTGCCGTCGCCGCGGGCGGCGAGCAGGGTCTTCTCGACGGAGACCGGGTGCACGGTGTCGCCGTTGGCGAGGATCACCGAGTGCTTGATGGCGTCACGGCCGCACCACAGGGAGTAGGCGTTGTTCCACTCCTCGGCCTTGTCGTTGTCGATCAGGGTGATCTTCACGCCGTACTTGGCCTCGAGCGCCTCGCGGCGCTCGTACACGGCCTCCTTGCGGTAACCGACGATGATCGCGACCTCGGTCAGGCCGATCTCGGCGAAGTTGCCGAGGGTGAGGTCGAGCACGGTGATGCTGTCCTCGTTGCCTTCGGGTCCCACCGGCACCAGTGCCTTGGGCAGGGTGTCGGTATAGGGGCGCAGACGCCGTCCGGCGCCGGCCGCCAGCACGAGGCCGATCATGCGGGTTCTCCTTCATCGTGTACGGCGGGTGCGCCGAGTTTGTGCGCGGTCACCCAGAAGCGGATGCTCTCGACGAGCACCACCAGTGCCACGGCCACGGCGAGAGCCGTGAGCGCGAGCTTGAAATCTGTGGCGGCGAGCAGCGCGGCCAGAACGGTGACCAGCAGCGTCCTGCCTTCGTGCCCGCCGATCGCCCGCACCAGCCAGTGCGGCGGCACGCCGGCGTTGCCGCGGATGCGGTACACCGTGTCGTAGTGATGGTAGGCGACAGCCGCCACCAGCCCGAAAGCCGCGGGAAGGGCTCCGTTCACATCGGCTTTGGCCGCCAGCACCAGAACCGTGCCGTATTCGGCGGCGCGGAACAGCGGCGGAACCAGCCAGTCCAGGGCTCCCTTGAGGGGCCGCTGCAGGGCGACGGGCGACAGGAGTACGTAGCCGACGGCGCCCAGGACGGGCCACCAACTGCCGTACGGGGCAAGCCAGGCGGCCGTCACCACGAGGGCTCCGGCGACGAGGGCGAGGAGTTGGGCGGGGCCGCGGCTCGTGACTCCGCGAGTGACGCGGGTCAGGAACTCGGCGAGCGGGCCCGAGTCGGTGAGGTCGGCGAGCGCCTGGGCGGCGCGGTCGGTGCGCTGTGCCTTGCGGGTCAGCGAGCGCAGCACCCGGCCCGCCGTCGTGTACGTCGCCGCGAAGGCGCACCCGATGAGCAGCGCGTACAAGGTGATACGGGGCGTTGTGAGCGCCGTGAGCACGGCGATCATCGCCCAGCGTTCGCCGATGGGCAGGACGATCATCCGGCGTATCCAGACCGTCCAGCCGACGCTGTCGAGCTTGTCGGAGAGGGCGGCGGTGGGGCTGGTGTTGGCGGTGGCGTCGTGATTCGCCTCGTTGAAGGAGAAGTCGACGACGTGCCGGCAGGTCTGCAGGACCATCGCGCCGAGGGCCAGCGCCCATACGTCGTCACCGCCGCGGGCCGCTCCGAGGGCGAGGCCCGCGTAGTAGGCGTACTCCTTGGCGCGGTCGAAGGTCGCGTCGAGCCAGGCGCCGAGCGTCGAGTACTGCAGGGAGTAGCGGGCGAGCTGTCCGTCCGTGCAGTCGAGGACGAAGGAGAAGAGCAGGAGCAGACCGGCGGCGACGTAGCCGGCGCGGGTGCCGGTCGCCGCGCTGCCCGCCGCGATCAGCGCCGTGATCAGCGAGGCCGTGGTGACCTGGTTCGGGGTGAAGCCGCGGCGGGCGCACCAGCGGGCGAGGTAGCGGGAGTACGGGCTGATGCAGTAGGTCGTGAAGAAGCCGTCGCGGGACTTCACGGCTGTCCGCAGCCGGATCGCCTCGTCGTCCACCGTGGAGACGGCCTGCCGGGCCTCGTTGCGAGCTTGCGGGTCCCTCGGAACCTCGGCGACGAGGTCGCCGAGCTCGGGACGGTGCAGATCGGTGTCCAGCGCCTCCGCGACGCGGTCGGCGACGATGCCGACCACCACGGAACCGTTCGAGGCTTCACCGGAGGCGGTGCGCAGCGCGCGGGCCAGCGCCGGACGGGCCGCGGGCCGGGCGGTGACGGCGCCGGGGATCGCGGCGGCGTCGAAGCGGGGGTCGGTCAGGCCGAGCCGCAGTGCGTGGACGTGCCCCACGAAGCGGGTGTCGACGACGGCGACCCGCTGGTCCGCGGGCACGGCGGAGAGGAGCGTCTCGGCGTCGGCCGCGTCAGTGGCGACCCGCACGTCGAAGCCGAGCGACCGCAGATCGCCCTCGAGCGACGACCCGGGGACCGGCTGACCGGTGAGGATGGCGGTCGACAGACGAACTCACTCCCTGGGTCCCGACGCGTCCGCTGCGCCAGGCATGTGCGTGATGGGGGACGCCCCAGGCCGGGGCGGCCGGGCGGCGTGTCGGCAGAGGCTATCGGATGAATGGAAGCAGCCGTTCACCGGCCGTTCACGGCCCGATCAGCACGGTCTGAGTGCCGCGTCCGCCACGATCATCATCATGGATCCGGGCCCCGCGCCCCAAATCGCGGCCCCAGACCCACGCAATTCACGGCATCGCAGGAAGTCCGCTCTGCACCGGATCGGCCCGGCATAGGGTGAACCTCCATGACATGGCTGATCACAGGTGGAGCTGGATATATCGGGGCGCATGTGGCGCGCGCCATGGCCGACGCGGGAGAGCGCGTGATCGCGCTCGACGACCTCTCGGCCGGCGTCCCCGCGCGACTGCCGTCGGACATCCCTCTCATTCAGGGCTCATCGCTCGACGGCGATCTACTGAAGCGGACTTTCGCTGAACACACGGTGACGGGTGTGGTCCATCTCGCCGCGCGCAAGCAGGTCGGCGAGTCCGTGGCCCAGCCCACGCGCTACTACCAGGAGAACGTGGGCGGACTCGCCACGCTTCTCGACGCGGTCGCCGGCGCGGGCGTCCAGCGCTTCCTCTTCTCCTCGTCGGCGGCCGTGTACGGCAACCCGGATGTGGATCTCATCACGGAGGGCACTCCCTGCGCCCCGATGAGTCCGTACGGCGAGACGAAGCTCGCCGGTGAGTGGCTGGTGCGGGCCGCGGGCCGCGCCCACGGCATCGCGACCGTGTGCCTGCGCTACTTCAACGTGGCGGGCGCGGCCGCGCCCGAACTGGGGGACACCGGTGTCTTCAACGTGGTGCCGATGGTCTTCGACCGGCTCACCCGCGACGAGGCCCCACGGATCTTCGGCGACGACTATCCGACGCCGGACGGCACGTGCGTACGCGACTACATCCATGTCGCCGACCTCGCGGACGCGCATCTCGCGGCGGCCCGACGGCTCACCCCGGCGGGCGCCTCGGGCGACCTGACGGTGAACATCGGCCGCGGTGAGGGTGTTTCGGTACGGGAGCTCGTCACGCTCATCGGTGAGGTCACCGGCGACACACGTCCCGCGCTCGTCGAGCCGCGCCGTCCCGGTGACGCCCCGCGCGCGGTCGCTTCGGCCGCCCTGGCCGCCGAGGAGCTGGACTGGAGGGCGCGGCGCGGGTTGCGCGAGATGGTCGAGTCGGCCTGGCAGGGATGGCGGCTGGCGCACCACTCCGGATGATCTTGTCAGCGCTCTGACCTGCGGCTCGTTTCCGCAGGTCAGAGCATACGACAACGGTGTTCAGTACCGCGTTGCACATACCCCCCACCCGTAGTTCACTGGGGACCGCCGACAGGCTTCGGGCCGATATTCGAAGGGCGGTTCTCATGGGGGCTGGGCACGAGCACGGACAGGCGTACGCCGCGGCCGGCGGAGGTACGGCGGCAGCGGCGTACCGCGGGAGACTGCGCGTCGCGCTCTCCATCACGCTCACCGTCATGGTGGTCGAGGTCGTCGGCGGGATCGTCGCGGATTCACTCGCGCTCATCGCGGACGCGGCGCACATGGCTACGGACGCGCTCGGCCTCGGCATGGCGCTGCTCGCGATCCACTTCTCCAATCGCCCGCCGAGCGGGAGCCGCACATTCGGCTACGCGCGCGCCGAGATCCTCGCCGCGCTCGCCAACTGTCTGCTGCTGCTCGGGGTCGGCGGATACATTTTGTACGAGGCCGTCCAGCGCTTCGTGCTGCCGACGGAGACCGAGGGCGGGCTGACCATCGCCTTCGGCCTGTTCGGCCTGGTCGCGAACATGGTCTCGCTCGCGCTGCTCACGCGCGGGCAGAAGGACAGCCTGAACGTGCGCGGCGCGTTCCTGGAGGTCCTCGCCGACACGCTGGGCTCGCTGGCCGTACTGGTCTCCGCCGTCCTCGTCCTGGCCACCGGCTGGACCGCCGCCGACCCGATCGCCTCGATCGTCATCGGCCTGATGATCGTGCCGCGTACGTGGAAACTGCTACGGGAGACCCTGAACGTTCTCCTGGAGGCGGCGCCCAGGGACGTCAACATGGTGAAGGTGCGGTCGCACATACGTGCCCTGCCGGATGTCGAGGGCGTGCACGATCTGCACGCCTGGACGATCACCTCGGGGCTGCCGGTCCTCTCCGCGCATGTGGTCGTGGACTCCGAGGCGCTGAACGCCATCGGCCACGAGAGGATGCTGCACGAGTTGCGGAGGTGCCTCGGCGATCACTTCGACGTGGAGCACTGCACCTTTCAGCTGGAGCCGGGCGGTCACGCGGAGCACGAGGCGAGGCTCTGCCATTGAGGCCTCCCCGGCGGTGAGCCCGTGTGAGCCGGGGTACGCGCGGTGGCGGAGGCGGTACGCGGGCGTGTGGAGCGGTTCCGAGGACGCGGCGTAGCTACTTCGGGCTACGGCATCCGGCCCGGTTTCCGGTGTCGGACGAGGCGGCGACTGACCTGTATTGGACGGTTCCACGCCGGTACGTGCGGGCACGATCAGGTGTCCGGCCGCTTTCGGCGTCCGATCGGTGTTGGCCGTGATGTCCGGTTCGGCCGCGCGGCGGAACCGGACATGCGGGACGCCGCGTGGTGCCGGGAGTGCCGGTTTCGTACGGCAGACTTGAGGCTTGAAGACCGATGCGAAGGATGGGTATGCCGATCACACCTGCCACCGCGACGCACAGCTCGTCGAACGGCACCGCCGAAGCCATCTTGCTGGAACTGGTCGATGAGGACGGCACCACGATCGGCACGGCCGAGAAGCTCACAGCCCACCAGCCGCCCGGGCAGTTGCACCGGGCGTTCTCCGTTTTCCTGTTCGACGAGCGGGGCCGGCTGCTGCTCCAGCAGCGGGCGCTGGGCAAGTACCACTCCCCCGGTGTCTGGTCCAACACGTGCTGCGGCCACCCGTACCCCGGTGAGGCGCCCTTCGCGGCGGCCGCGCGGCGGACGTACGAGGAGCTCGGTGTGTCGCCCTCGCTGCTCGCCGAGGCGGGCACGGTTCGCTACAACCACCCGGACCCGGAGTCCGGGCTGGTGGAGCAGGAGTTCAACCACCTCTTCGTCGGGATGGTGCAGTCGCCGTTGCGGCCGGATCCGGAGGAGGTCGGTACGACGGCTTACGTGAGCGCGGACGAGCTGGCGGAGCGGCATGTCAAGGACCCGTTCTCGGCGTGGTTCATGACCGTGCTGGACGCGGCCCGGCCGGCGGTCAGGGAGCTGACGGGCACGGCCGCGGGCTGGTAGCGGAGCGAACGCTCCGCGGGGGGCCGTGGGTAGACCGCGGGTCGGCCGTGGCTGGTCCCGCCCACGATGCGCCCCCGCTCGTGGGGTCCCCCCGCCCGATCGAAGCCGGAGTGGGGGGACGCCGCACAAATCACCGGTCCCGTGCCTCTACGGGGCCCTGAGTTTGAGTGGCAAGGCCGACCAGATCACCTTGCCGCCGCTCGCCGTGTGCTCTACGTCGCAGACCCCGCCCGCCTCCTTCGTGATCTCGCTCACCAGGAGGAGGCCTCGGCCGCCGGTCTGGCCGTGATCGGCCTCCAGGGCGGTCGGGCGATAGGGGTGGTTGTCCTCGACGGAGACCCGCACCCACTCGGCTCCGACCGCGACCTCCACAGCGAGCATCGGAGAGAGCAGTGCCGCGTGCCGGACCGCGTTGGTGACCAGTTCGGAGACGATCAGCAGCAGGCCCTGGATCAGGTCGTCCGAGACGGGTACGCCCTGGCGGGCCAGCAGGTCACGGACGGCGTGCCGCGCCTGTGGCACCGAGGCGTCGACGGCGGGAGCGGTGAACCGCCAGACCCCCTCGTACGGCAGCGGGCCGGGCGGTCCTCCGTCAGGGAGCACGTCCCCGTCGCCTTCAGGACGTGGGCCGGACCCCCGCCCATGGTCGTCCATCGTCCGGTCGCCACCCTTGCGCTCGATTGTCACCACACGTCGAGTGTTGGTAACGCGCTGGTCCGTACCGAATGACTGAACAGAAGTCAGCGCCTATCGACGATTTCTGTTCGCCGACGCATGACACCGTTAGTCGTGAGACTGCTCCTGTCCGTCTTGTGCCGAATCCGGAACTCTTCGGGTTGTACTGGTTTGGTCCGAGACGAGACGGACGACGCGTCGGCCGCCGAACCCGGTCGCCACCAGGCCCAGCCCGTCGAAGAGCAGGGCGAGCGAGAAGAAGCCGCCGATGACGTACCTGCTGCTCGGCCACGACGCGAGCACGAGGATGCCGAGGAACAGGCCGAAGGCGCCCTGCACGAGGGTCCAGCCGAACTGGGAGCCGCGTACCACCAGGCTGCCGACCAGCCGGACGACGCCGCCGGTCAGGAACAGCAGCGCGGCGACCATGGTCAGCGCCTCGGCGGCCGCCTCGGGCCTGCGGATGATCACCACGCCGGCCGCGAGGTTCAGGGCCGCGACCACGGCACCGAGCCAGAAGAAGTGGGAGTCGCGCGCCAGGACCGCGTGCAGCAGGCCGACAGCGCCGCCGATCAGCAGGAGCCAGCCGAACAGCAGCATCGAGGTCAGCGTGGCGAGGCCGGCGTAGACGAGGCCGACAAGCCCCGCCAGCACGAGGACCACGCCGAGCGCGGCGAGCCACCCGAAGCTGCGGCTGAGCTTGGCGCTCCGGCTGCTGCCCCTGGGCTCGAAGGTCGACTTGAGCCTGCGCCTGGACATCAGCACCTCCTCGGGCCTGCCCCGCTTCTCCTGGCGCCCGCCCCTTCTTGATCGTACGTTCGAGGGGTGCGGATAGCATCCGACACATGGAGCCGCAGCTGCTGCACAGCGTCGACGACGGGGTCGCCACCGTCGTCATCCACCATCCGGCCAAGCGCAACGCCATGACGGCGGACATGTGGCGAGCGCTGCCGCCCCTGCTCGACGCACTGGCCGCCGACGCCGCCGTACGGGTGCTCGTGCTCACCGGCGAGGGCGGGACCTTCTGTGCCGGGGCCGACATCTCCTCGCTGCGGGGCTCGTCCGGGGAGGCGCAGGGGCTGGCCGTGCGGGCGGAGGAGGCGCTGGCCGCGTTTCCCAAGCCGACCCTCGCGGCCGTACGCGGCTACTGCGTGGGCGGCGGGTGCCAGCTCGCGGCGGCGTGCGATCTGCGGTTCGCGGACGAGGAAGCGTCGTTCGGGGTCACTCCGGCGAAGCTGGGGATCGTATATGCGGCATCGTCCACACGGCGGTTGGTGTCCCTCGTGGGTCCCGCCACCTCCAAGTACCTGCTGTTCTCGGGCGAGTTGATCGACGCTGAGCGTGCGCTGCGTACCGGGTTGGTGGATGAGGTGCTGTCCGGCGGTGAACTCGACAAGCGGGTCGCGGAGTTCACGCGGGTGCTCGCGGTGCGTTCGCAGTTGACGCAGGCGGCGGCCAAGGAGTTCGCGAACGGGCGCACGGACCGGGACGCGTACTGGACCGAGCAGGCGCGCGACGGCGGCGACACCGCGGAAGGGGTCGCCGCCTTCCTGGAGCGCCGACAGCCCGACTTCACCTGGACCACGTCGGCGGCTGCGACCCCCTTCATTTCCACTTCTACGTCCACGTCTACGTCAGGTTGAAGGGGCCCCTTTCCGGCCGTGGCCGCTTCTGATCGATGCCCTGGCATTCCCAGCGTACCGACCAGTCGGTAACGTGCGGGGCATGACCACAGCCCTGCCGGAGCGCGCCGGACGCCGATGTCACAACGTGCTCAACCCGTTGCACTCGACCCACTACTTCTCGCCGGACCTCGGCGAACAGCTGGCCGGGGTCGGCGTCACGGACCGCGACGCCGCGTACTTCGCCGTGCGGGCCGCCGCCATGGGGGCGGTGGGCGCGGGCACGGTGACGGCGACCTTCTACAACTTCCGCCACGAGCTGGTGGCGCGGCACGTGCCCGAGGTGTGGCGGACCGCGTCTCCGTCGGTCGTCCTCGCGGCACGCGCGCGTGCCGTCGACGCGACGCTCCGGCGGCTGCTCGGTGACGAGGCGATCGGGTCCAAGGAGGTCGCGGAGGCGGCGGAGCTCGCGCTGCGCGCGGCCGAGGCATGCACCCGGGCCACGCGCCCCCTGTACGCGGCACACGCCGATCTGCCCGTCCCGGACCAGCCGCACCTGGCGCTCTGGCATGCGGCCACTCTGCTGCGCGAGCACCGCGGGGACGGGCATCTCACGGTGCTGCTCGGCGCGGAACTCGACCCGGTGGAGGCGCTCGTGAGCCACACCGCGACCGGCAAGGGCATGGCGCCGAAGTGGGTCCTCGCCACGCGCGGCTGGACCCGCGACGACTGGGACGCGGCGGCCGGCCGGCTCCGGGAGCGTGGGCTGCTGGACGCCGAGGGCGAGTTGACGGAGGCAGGTGTAGCCCTGCGCAAGGAGGTCGAGTCGCAGACGGACCGCCTCGACCGGGCTCCGTACGAGCACCTGGGGGCCGCGGGCGTCGAGCGCCTCAGGGAGCTGGCGACGGGGCTGCTCATGACGGCGTTCGCCGCGGGAGCGTTCCCCGAGGGCATGACCGGCAAGGGCTGAGCGGGCCGCTCCCGGCGGACCGGCGCGCGACGTCAGACGGCCCCATCAGGGCCGGACTGGTGGCATGTCCGGCATTCGGCGTATACCGGGCCGGGATTCGAACCCCGGCCCCGAGGTACCCGTACGTCGCCCGGCCGTCCAGGCCGGTAGACGAAAGGGGAAGCACGTGTTCCGTGCGATCGCAGACGTGTTGCGTCAGATCGGCGCGGCCGTCGCCACCGTGGTGACGCTGCCGTTCCGGGCCCTGGCCCGGCTGTTCGGCGGCGCCTCGGCGTCGACGCGGCGCGGCGGGCGGGCCCGCCGGGTCTGACCCGCGACCGCCCCCGGAGCCGGGCGCGCCGAGGGCGTGCCCGGCTCCCCTCGTGTCCGGCCGCCCGACACCTGTTGGCCGCCCTGATCCCCCGTTGTCGGTGCCACCTGCCACAATTGCCGCGCAACCTCAGTGAAGAAGGCGGTACGGGATCGTGACGACACCCCTCGTAGGGTCCATCGAAGGCAGGATCGCGGAGGAGCTCGGCGTACGGGAGCGGCAGGTCAAGGCCGCCGTCGACTTGCTCGACGGCGGTTCGACGGTGCCCTTCATCGCCCGCTACCGCAAGGAAGCGACCGAGATGCTCGACGACGCGCAGCTGCGCACGCTCGAGGAGCGGCTGCGCTATCTGCGGGAGCTGGAGGAGCGGCGGACCGCGATCCTCGACTCGGTGCGCGAGCAGGGCAAGCTCACCGAAGAGCTGGAGACGCAGATCCGCGGCGCCGAGACCAAGGCGCGGCTCGAGGACATCTATCTGCCGTTCAAGCCGAAGCGGCGGACCAAGGCGCAGATCGCCCGCGAGGCGGGGCTCGAACCGCTCGCCGAGGGACTGCTCGGCGACCCGTCCGTCGACCCGATCGCCGCGGCCACGGCCTTCGTCGACGCCGACAAGGGCGTCGCCGACCCGCAGGCCGCGCTGGACGGCGCCCGGGCGATCCTGACCGAGCGGTTCTCGGAGGACGCCGACCTGATCGGCGAGCTGCGCGAGCGCATGTGGGTGCGCGGGCGCCTGGCCGCCAAGGTGAAGGACGGCAAGGAGGAGGCCGGCGCCAAGTTCGCCGACTACTTCGACTTCGCCGAGCCCTTCAAGGAGCTGCCCTCGCACCGCGTCCTCGCCCTGCTGCGCGGCGAGAAGGAAGATGTCCTGGACCTCGTCCTGGAGCCGGAGGAGCCCACCGAGGGGCCCTCCTCGTACGAGGGAATCGTCGCCCATCGCTTCGGCATCGCCGACCGGGGCCGCCCCGCCGACAAGTGGCTGACGGACACGGTCCGCTGGGCCTGGCGCACCCGCCTCCTCGTGCACCTGGGCATCGACATGCGGCTGCGGCTGCGGACGGCCGCCGAGGACGAGGCGGTCAACGTCTTCGCGTCGAACCTGCGCGACCTGCTGCTCGCCGCCCCGGCGGGCACGCGCGCGACGCTGGGGCTGGACCCCGGGTTCCGTACGGGTGTGAAGGTGGCCGTGGTCGACGCCACCGGCAAGGTCGTCGCGACGGACGTGATCTACCCGCACGTCCCGCAGAACAAGTGGGACGAGGCGCTGGCCAAGCTCGCCCGGCTCGCCAAGGAGCACGCGGTCGAGCTGGTCTCCATCGGCAACGGCACGGCGTCCCGCGAGACGGACAAACTCGCCGGTGAACTCATCGCCAAGCACCCGGAGTTGAACCTCACCAAGGTGATGGTGTCCGAGGCCGGGGCGTCCGTGTACTCGGCGTCGGCGTTCGCCTCGCAGGAGCTGCCCGGCATGGACGTGTCGCTGCGCGGTGCCGTCTCCATCGCCCGCCGCCTCCAGGACCCGCTCGCCGAGCTGGTGAAGATCGACCCGAAGTCGATCGGCGTCGGGCAGTACCAGCACGACCTGTCCGAGGTGAAGCTCTCGCGCTCCCTCGACGCGGTCGTGGAGGACTGTGTGAACGGTGTCGGCGTGGACGTGAACACGGCGTCGGCGCCCCTGCTCTCCCGGGTGTCCGGCATCACCTCCGGACTCGCCGAGAACATCGTGGCGCACCGCGACTCGAACGGGCCCTTCAAGTCCCGGACGGCGCTGAAGAGCGTGGCGCGGCTCGGGCCCAAGGCGTACGAGCAGTGCGCGGGCTTCCTGCGGATCCGGGGCGGGGACGACCCGCTGGACGCGTCCAGCGTGCACCCGGAGGCGTATCCGGTGGTGCGGCGCATGGTGAAGACGGCGGGCAGTGAGGTCACGTCACTGGTCGGCAACACGGCGGTGCTGCGTTCGCTGAGGCCGGACGACTTCGTGGACGAGACATTCGGTCTGCCGACGGTGACGGACATCCTGAGGGAGCTGGAAAAGCCGGGGCGCGACCCGCGGCCCGCCTTCAAGACGGCCACCTTCAAGGAGGGCGTGGAGAAGATCTCCGACCTGGCCTCCGGGATGGTGCTGGAAGGGGTCGTCACGAATGTGGCCGCCTTCGGTGCCTTCGTGGACGTCGGCGTTCACCAGGACGGTCTCGTGCACGTCTCCGCGATGTCCAAGACGTTCGTCAAGGACCCGCGGGACGTGGTGAAGTCCGGGGACATCGTCAAGGTGAAGGTGCTGGACATCGACATTCCGCGGAAGCGGATCTCGCTGACGCTGCGGCTGGACGACGAGGCGGCTCCGCCGGATCAGCAGGGCGGGGGTGAGCGCCCCCAGCGCGGGGGACGGCCGCCGCAGCAGCGTCAGGCACGTGGCGGTGCGGGAGCGCGCGGCGGTGCGGGAGGTGGCGGTGCCGGGGCGCGCGGCGGTGCGGGAGGTGGCGGTTCGCGGCAGGCTGCGCCGCCGCCCGCCAATAGCGCGATGGCTGACGCGCTGCGGCGTGCGGGGCTTGTGGACCCGAAGAAGGGCAGGCGTTGAACTGCGGGTAGTTCGTGGCTGGTCGCTCCCCCACTCTCGGCTTCTCCCCCACTCTCGACTTCGCTTGAGCGGAGAGACCCCCATGAGCGGGTGGGACCCCATGAGCGGGAGGGGGACCCCATCGCAGCAGAGCCGCATGTGTCAGAGCCCCGCGCCTCTTACGGGGCACCGCGCGAGCCCGGACTTTCTGACGCGCGGAAGGTTCGGGCCGCTCCTAAAGTGACCGCATGGCCACCTCGCGCGTCATCACCTGGGAAGTCACACCGAGCAAGGGGTACGAGACCGCTTGGCTCGTGCTCGCCGACGGCACGTTGCAGGCGCATGGACGTGCCGTCGGGACGACCCCGGAGCCCTACTGGCTCTCGTACACACTCGACGTCGCCGAGGGCTTCGTGACCCGTCGGCTGTGTGTGACGGTCGAGATGGCCTCGATCACCCACGCTCTTGACCTGCGGCACGACGGCGAAGGCCGCTGGACCACCGACGGGGAACGGCTGCCCGACGTCGACGGCGCCCTCGACTGCGACCTCGGCCTGTGCCCGCTCACGAACACCATGCCCGTGCTGCGCCACGGGCTCCATCTGGCCCCCGGCCAGCGGGAGTTCCTGATGGCCTGGGTGTCCGTGCCGGACCTGACCGTGCACGGGTCACGGCAGACGTACACGCATCTCGCACGGAGCGACGACGGCGGACGCGTCAGCTACGCCTCAGGAGACTTCCGCAGCGACCTGGAGTTCGACGCGGACGGGTGCGTCGTCGACTACCCCGGCCTGGCGCGGCGCCTGGCCACCACCTAGGTCAGCGTCCCTGAGTTGGCGTCCCTGGGCCGGCCTCAGCGTTCCGTCACCTTCCCCGCCGCCACCTCCACACGCCGCGTGGTGCGGACGGCGTCGAGCATCCGGCGGTCGTGGGTCACCAGCAGGAGCGTGCCCTCGTACGAGTCGAGTGCCGACTCCAGTTGCTCGATGGCCGGCAGGTCGAGGTGGTTCGTCGGCTCGTCGAGGACGAGGAGGTTGACGCCGCGGCCCTGGAGGAGCGCCAGCGCCGAGCGGGTGCGTTCGCCCGGGGAGAGCGTCGCGGCCGGGCGCATGACATGGTGGGCCTTGAGGCCGAACTTGGCCAGCAGCGTGCGGACCTCGGCGGGCTCGGTGTCGGGGACGGCCGCGCAGAACGCGTCGAGCAGCGCCTCCGGACCGTGGAACAGTTTGCGGGCCTGGTCGACCTCGCCGACGATCACGCCGGAGCCGAGCGTGGCGTGGCCGGCGTCCAGGGAGACCCGGCCCAGCAGGGCACCGAGCAGCGTCGACTTGCCCGCGCCGTTCGCGCCGGTGACGGCCACCCGGTCCGCCCAGTCGATCTGGAGCGTGGCCGGTCCGAAGGTGAAGTCGCCCCGCCGGACCTCGGCGTCCCGGAGGGTGGCGACCACGGCACCGGAGCGTGGCGCGGCCGCGATCTCCATGCGCAGTTCCCATTCCTTGCGCGGCTCGTCGACGGTGTCGAGCCGCTCGATCATGCGCTGGGTCTGCCGGGCCTTCGCGGCCTGCTTCTCGCTGGCCTCGCTGCGGAACTTGCGGCCGATCTTGTCATTGTCGTTGCTCGCCTTGCGCCGGGCGTTCTTGACGCCCTTGTCCATCCAGGAGCGCTGCATCTGGGCGCGTCCTTCGAGCGCGGCCCGCTTGTCGGCGTACTCCTCGAAGTCCTCGCGGGCGTGCCGGCGGGCCACGTCCCGCTCCTCCAGGTAGGCCTCGTATCCGCCGCCGTACAGGGTGATCTGCTGCTGCGCCAGGTCGAGTTCGAGGACCTTGGTGACCGTGCGCGTGAGGAACTCGCGGTCGTGGCTGACGACGACCGTGCCCGCGCGCAGGCCGGAGACGAACCGTTCCAGGCGCTCCAGGCCGTCGAGGTCGAGGTCGTTGGTCGGCTCGTCGAGCAGGAACACGTCGTAGCGCGAGAGGAGGAGTGAGGCGAGTCCGGCGCGGGCGGCCTGGCCGCCGGACAGGGACGTCATCAGCTGGTCGAGGCCCACGCCGAGTCCGAGCGAGTCGGCGACCTCCTCGGCCCGATCGTCGAGGTCGGCGCCGCCGAGCCCGAGCCACCGCTCCAGGCTGTCCGCGTACGCGTCGTCCGAGCCCGGCACCCCGTCGACCAGCGCCTGCGTGGCCTCGTCCATCACGCGCTGGGCCTCGGCGACACCCGTGCGGCGCGCCAGGAAGTCCCGTACGGTCTCGCCTGGCCGCCGTTCCGGCTCCTGCGGCAGGTGCCCGACGGTCGCGGCCGGCGGGGAGAGCCGCAGCTCGCCCTCTTCGGGCTTGAGCAGCCCGGCGAACATCCGCAGCAGCGTGGACTTGCCCGCGCCGTTGGCACCGACGAGACCGATCACGTCGCCGGGCGCGACGACGAGGTCGAGCCCGGAGAAGAGCGAGCGGTCGCCGTGGCCGGCGGCGAGATTCTTGGCGACGAGAGTGGCAGTCATAAGGGGCTGATCCTAATCGCCAGTCCCGCGGGCGAGCGCCCGGTTTAGCGCGCCAACCGGCCCCGTCAGGGGCGCGGGGCTGTGTCAATGTGCGGCTCCGCCGCGTGGGCGCGACCAGCCCACCACAACCCGCACTCGCCCACGAACTCAGCCCACCACCCCCGTAGGAGGCGCCCGCCCACCCACCGGAGGTCACCGCGCCATCGCCTCCACCAGCACACCCCCCGAGGTCCGCGCCACGATGAAGGACTCACCCTTCGTGGCCTTGGTGTCCAGCGGGAGCCGGTGGCGGCCCGCTTCCAGAACGCCGTCGAATACCTCGTACATGTGCGTGCGGTACAGGCGGTCAAGGCGGTACGCGGTCAGCTGGACCCGGCAGGTGGAGGTGACCTCGACGCCCGCCTCGCCGTCGGCTGCGACCAGCCGGGTCAGTCGGCGCTGTTCCTGAGGGCTGCGGTCCAGGGCGTGTTCTATCTGGGCGACCAGGAGCGGGATGATCGGGGCCATGCCCTCGACGTACGCCACGTCGACGCCGGCGCGGTCGAAGGACTGCCGTACGACGGCACGTTCCTGCTCGGTGACGGCGCGGCCGAAGGCGACGGCGCCGTAGGTGCGCAGTTCGTCGGCGGGGACGTCGGCGGCGTCGCGGGTGATCTCGGCGCCTATGCCGATGATGCGCAGGGCGGCGGCGAGCTTGGCCAGGACGGCGGCGCGGGCGCCGATGAGCAGGACGCGGCGGCGTTCGCCCGCTGAGCCGGTGAGCAGCGAGCTCAGGGCGGTGCGGTACTCGTCGCCGCGGAAGCGGAACGGGCCGATGCCGTGATAGCCGTTCCGCTCCAGATCCGCGTGTTGGTCGGTCTGCCAGGCGAAGTCGCGCCACACGAAGTCGTCGCCATGCCGTTCGATCATGGCGGTCACGGCACCGCAGGCGAGGTCCTCGCACTCCGGGCAGCCGTAGATGACGTACCGGCCGCCCTCCAGCGGGGCGTCGGCTTCGAGCAGCAGACTGCGCACCTGTGCGGTGAAGATCGCGGGCGGTACGTCGGAGGCGAGGGGGGACACGGCGTCGAGGTCGGAGAGCTCGTACAGCAGCGGGCGTCCGTCGACAATGAAGTCCACGAAATCCCGGTGCGCTTGGTAGTCACCATTGGCCAGGACGCCACCGGCACGCATCGCCGGTGCCAGGCCGAAGGTCGCGTACTCGGCAGACATGCTGTGAGTATCCCCAGAGTGGGGGTGTTCTGAGCACGGCATGACATATTCCGCTAGCGTCGCCGGGTGGCGAGGGTTCAGAGCAGTGATGTGATCGTGGTCGGCAGCGGCGTTATCGGGCTGACGGCGGCCGTCGTTCTGGCCGAGAGCGGCAGGTACGTACGGGTCTGGGCGCGCGAGCCCGCGGAGGCGACGACCTCGGCGGTCGCCGGCGCGCTGTGGTGGCCGTACCACATCGAACCGGAGGCACTCGCCGGCGAGTGGGCCCTGCGGTCACTCAGCGTGTACAAGGAGTTGGCGGCGCGGCCCGAGGAGACGGGCGTACGCATGGTCGAGGGCGTACTGGGTGAGTCGCGGCTGGACGCGCAGGGCCCGTGGGTCGCCGGAGTGCCGGGGCTGCGGGCGGCGACGGCCGAGGAGTACGCGGGGACGGGGCTGTGGGCGCGGCTGCCGCTGATCGACATGCCGGTGCATCTGCGGTGGCTGCGCGAGCGGTTCCTGCGGGCGGGCGGGACGATCGAGGCGCGGACCGTGGCGGATCTGGCGGAGGCCGAGGCGCCGGTCGTCGTCAACTGCACGGGGCTCGGCGCCCGCGAACTCGTGCCGGATCCGGCGGTGCGGCCCGTACGCGGACAGCTCGTGATCGTGGCGAACCCCGGCATCCGCACCTGGCTCGTCTCGACCGACCCGGTCGCCGGGACCACCACGTACCTCTTTCCGCAACCGGACCGGCTGGTCCTGGGCGGCACGGCCGACGAGGACGACTGGTCGCTGACGCCTGATCCGGCGGTTGCCGCGCGGATCGTGGAACGGTGCGCGGCGCTGCGTCCCGAGGTCGCCGGGGCGCGCGTGCTCGATCACCGGGTGGGGCTTCGGCCGGCCCGGGACACGGTTCGGCTGGAGCGCGAACTCCGGCCCGACGGACGGGTGTTGGTGCACAACTACGGGCACGGCGGTGCGGGTGTGACCGTGGCGTGGGGCTGTGCGCTGGAGGCGGCGGGGCTGGCCGAGGGCCCCGCCTAGCGCCCCGCGGGAAGGGCGGTTCGTTGGCTGCGGGCCGTCTGTGGCTGGTCGCGCAGTTCCCCGCGCCCCTTAAAGCAGTTCCCCGCGCCCCTTAAAAGGGGCGCGGGTACCGGACTTCGTCGAGACCGTTCAAGCGTGGTCGTGTCCGAGCGGGTCGCCCTCGGTTTCCGTGCCGGCCCCCGGGCCGACCTTGATCTCGAAGTCGCCTGCGTACTGCTTGTGTCCCTCGATCACGGCGAGTCCGACGGCCTCGGAGCCCATTTCGCGGCGCACGATGACCGGGTCACTGCGCAGGTCGCGCATGAGGGCGACGCACATGCCGATCATCACGAGGGCGAATGGGGCCGCGGCCAGGATCGTGAGGTTCCGCAGACCGGTGAGCGCGTCGGCCTTGCCGCTGCCGATGAGCAGCATGATTGCGGCGACGCCTCCGGTCACCACGCCCCAGAACACCACGACGAAGCGGCCGGGTTCGAGGGCGCCCTTCTGGGAGAGCGTGCCCATCACGATGGACGCGGCGTCGGCTCCCGAGACGAAGAAGATGCCGACGAGGATCATCACGAGCAGGCTGGTGGCGGTCGCGATGGGGAACTCGTGCAGAACCCCGAAGAGTTGACCCTCGGGGGTCGTCTCACCGCGCAGCTGTCCGCCCTCCGCCAGCTTCATCGACGCACCGCCGAAGACCGCGAACCAGATCAGGCTGACGGTGCTGGGCACGAGGATGACGCCGCCGACGAACTGACGGATGGTGCGGCCGCGGCTGATGCGGGCGATGAACATTCCGACGAACGGCGTCCAGGAGATCCACCACGCCCAGTAGAAGACGGTCCAGCTGGCCAGCCAGGCCGCGACGCCCTCTCCGCCGCTGGCATCGGTGCGGCCGGCGAGCTGGGGCAGGTCACCGAGGAAGGAGAAGATCGAGGTGGGCAGCAGGTCGAGGATGATGATCGTCGGTCCCGCGACGAAGACGAACAGGGCGAGCGCCAGCGCCAGGACCATGTTGATGTTCGACAGCCACTGGATGCCCCTTTCGATGCCCGAGACGGCGGAGGCGACGAAGGCCAGCGTCAGCACGGCGATGATGGCGACGAGCAGGCCGGTGCTGACGTCGTCCATCCAGTCCAGCTCCTGGAATCCGGAGCCGATCTGGAGCGCGCCCAGGCCGAGTGAGGCCGCGGAGCCGAAGACGGTGGCGATGATCGCGAGGATGTCGATCGCGCGGCCGGCGCCGCCGTTGGCGTGCTTCTCGCCGATGAGCGGGGTGAAGACCGCGCTGATGGTCTGGCGTCGGCGTTTGCGGAAGGTGCTGTAGGCGATGGCGAGGCCGACCACCGCGTAGATCGCCCAGGGGTGCAGCGACCAGTGGAAGAGGGTGGTGGCCATCGACGTCTCCATGCGCTCGGCGGAGTCGGCGGGGCTGGTACCCGGTGGAGGGGTCGTGTAGTGCGAGAGCGGCTCACTCACGCCGTAGAACATCAGGCCGATGCCCATGCCGGCGCTGAACATCATCGCGACCCAGGACACGGTGCGGAACTCGGGCGCCTCGTCCTCCGCGCCGAGGCGGATCGCACCGTAGCGGCTGACCGCGAGCCACAACGCGAAGACCACGAAGGCGGAGGCGGCCAGGATGAAGGCCCAACCACCGTTGTGGATCAGGCTTTCGAGCATGTCCCCGGAGGCGCTCTCCAGCGAGTCGGTCCCGAACGCTCCCCATATCACGAAGGCGACGGTGATGGCGGCTGTCACGCCGAACACCACCCGGTCGGTCGAGTGGTCGGGGGCGTCGGGAATCTCCGACGGCTCTTCCCGGCCTCCTCGCTTCCTCAAGTCCTCTGTCATCGGCGGCACCTTCCCCTGAAAGCCGTGTTCATGCTGCTTTCTCGTTACGACCTAGGACCTACCACAGGCGCCGCCGATCACACTTGTCTCAGCAGCCGGTGTCGGGCTCCCCGATCGTGAGGTGGTAGGGCGCACGTTCATCGAGCAGCAGCGGGACGAGGGCGCGCAGGGACTGGCGCAGCGGGACGTACGTGCCCTCGGCGTCCTGCCTCACCTTGATTCCGTGCAGGGCGAGTTCGTCCTTGAGGTCCGCGTACTGCGCGGCGGTGAGCCGGTAGGCGCAGGGCGGGTCCTGGATGGTCTCGGACGGTTCGGCCGGGTCGTTGTCGGCGCCGCCGACGTAGACCGGGCCGCTGTCCCGGTAGCCGGCCAGCCGCGCCGCCGTCGTGGCCGTCTCGATCCGGGTGCGCCGCTCGCCCGTGAAGTCGAACAGCCCATCCAGTGCGGCCAGTTGGGAGTGGACGCGGCGTCGGCTGTTGAGCGCCTCGTCGGCCTGCTCGGCGTCCGTGAGCGGGTCGACGCGGCTCTCGATGAGCAGTCCGACGCCGTGCTTGACGCCGGACATGTTCCGCAGGATCCGCTCCTGACCGTCGCCCGCGACCTGCCGGATCGGATCGCCGGTCACGGGGTCGGTCCAGATGCCGTACGTCCCTGTCGAGTACCCCGCTCCCTCGGCAGCGGGCCGCACGTACGCCGACGACAGGCTCCGCGCCTCGTCGTGCACGGCCGCGTCGGTGTTGAGGTTGCGCGGCCAGAGGTCGAAGAGGTCCTTGTCGTAGTACTGGGGCGTGGCCCCGTACTCGTGCAGGTCGTAGACCACGTCGGGCTTGCGGTCGCGGACGACGGCGGCCATGGCACGTGCCTCGGCCGTCTGGAGTGCGAGGTGGTCGCGGTTGATGTCGACGCCGTCGCTGTTGCCGCGGGTGTCGGCGGCCCGGCCGTCCGGGTTGGCGGTGGGCACGACGAGCAGTGTGGTGCGGTCGAGGAACGTCCGGGTGCGGGCGTCCTTCGCGTACGCGAGGTCGCGGACGGTGGTGAGGCAGGCCTCGCGCCCGGACGGTTCGTCGCCGTGCTGGCTGCACACGAGCAGCACGGTGTTGGCCGCGTACCGGTTGCCGATGCTGACGAGTTGGAGGGGGCGGTCCTGCTTGGTGGTGCCGATCCGGGCGATCGACACCCGGCCGCTCGCCTTGTCGACGGCGGTGAGGAAGTCCTGTTCCTCGGGCTGGCTGGTCCAGCGCGCTCCGTCGGTCTGCTCGAATCCGGTGCGCGGCGGGGACGCGGCCGCGTGGGCGGGCGCCGTCAGGAAGGGTGCGGTGAGCACCGCGGCCGACAGGGCGAGGGCTTCGATCTGGCGGGGCGTCATCAGTTGCTGCCTCCGGGGACGCGGTACGGGGTACGGGGCTCGGCGACTCCGTCGAGGGTGGCCTCGGGCGTGATGTACGAGGAGCCCGAGGTGGCTCGGGCGAAGGCGGCGGCGCCTCCGACGAGCGGCACGCGGGCCGACGTACGGGAGAGGTCGAGCGTCAGCGTGGGCGTACTCGACGGCGGGTCGATGAGGTCCTTGTCGGTGCCGGCGACGATCAGCGCGAGGCGGTGGCCCGCCGGGACGACGTGGTCGCTCGCGTGCAGGTCGAGGGTGATGGCGTACGGCTTGCCGGGGGTGAGCGGGACGCCCTTGAGGTCCGAGGTGTAGTTGCCGAGGTCGGCCCAACCGCGGCTGAACACCGTGTAGTCGACGTCCGCCGTCTTGGCCCGCGTCTCCTTGTAGCAGGAGCTGTCGCCCGAGGTGCTCGGGCCCCAGCAGGTGCGGTCGGTGAGCGTGGTGATGCCCTCGCCGGAGGTGGCGTAGTCGCGGATGGTGTCGGGGCCGAGGTCGACGAGGACCGCGGACAGGTGGGCGGTCGAGGTGCTCGGCGTGGCGGTGACGGTCACCTTGGAGGAGCCGGACAGGCGGACGTCGCGCGTGAGCGGCTTGGTGATGAATCCGGCCTTGCTCACGGTGGACTGGTCGATCTGTGCTGCCCAGTCGGTCTCGTCCTGCCCTGGGTCATCGGTGAACGTCTCGGTGCCCGATCCGGTACGCAGTCCGAGCGTGCCGACGCCCGCCTGCTCGCCCTTGCCGGGGCGCAGGCTCACGGTGTCCGTGGCGCGCGGCGGCCAGACGCTCGACGTGGCCCACTGGTCGGGGGCGCGCTCGATGTCGGCCATGGGCTCGTCGTCGACGCCGTTGTCGTAGCCGAGGAGTTCGTGGTCGAACCAGCGGTGCAGGGTGTCGACCCACTCGGCGCGGCGGAAGTCGAAGGGGTCGACGTGGCCGGTCCCCGACAGCCAGACCTTGCGCTCGACGCCGTTCTTGGCGAGGGCGTCCCACCACTGGCCGAAGTGCTTGGGGCGGACGTTGAGGTCCTGCATGCCGTGGATGGCGAAGACGCTCGCCTCGACCTTGGGGACGTCCTTCACGTAGTCGCGCTCGGTCCACAGCTTCGTCCAGTCGCCGGTGCGCGGGGCCTCGTCGATCAGGCGCCGCTGGACGGCGGCACACTTGGCGCGCGCGGCGGGGCTCTCGACGTAGTTCGACAGCCAGTCGGGGCCGGAGTCGTAGAGCGGGGCGCCCTTGGCGAAGTAGTAGTCGTACCAGGAGGAGATGGCGGCGATCGGGACGATCGTCTCCAGGCCTTCGACTCCCGTGGCGGCGACGCCGTTCGCAACCGTGCCGTCGTAACTCTTGCCGATCATGCCGGTCTTGCCGTTGGTCCAGCCCGCCTGGGCTTTCATGCTCCCGGTCCGGGAGGTGTAGCCCTTGGCCCGGCCGTTCAGCCAGTCGACGACTGCCTTCGCGGACTGGATGTCGGAGCGGCCGCCGACGTCCACACAGCCGTCGGAGCGGTTGGTTCCGGCGAGGTCGACGCCGACGAAGGCGTAACCGCGCGGCACGAAGTAGTTGTCGTAGAACAGCGGCATCTGGACAACGTTGCCGCTCGCGTCGTACGTCTTCAGCTGGCTCTCGTTGCCGCGTCCGCAGCAGGAGTAGTACGGGCTGGCATCCATGATCACGGGTACCTTGCGGCCCCGCTGGGCGGGTTCGCGCGGCCGGACTATGTCGACGGCGACGCGGTCGTTCTTGCCGTCGCTGTCGCCGTCGAGTCCGGTGTCCACCCATACGGATTCGCGGATGGCGTTCTCGTACGAGTAGACGGGACTGCTCTCCCGCGGCGCGCTGTGGGCGGCAGCCGGGGCGAGGAGGGTGGCCATCAGGGCGGCGGTGGCCGCCGTCGCGAGCGATCTCCAGGTGATGAGGCGCATGTAGCGCGCACGTGTCGGCATGCGCGGAAGGTACTCCGGTCAACTCCTGTGCAAAAGAGGGCCTGTTGGGGTTGCGGGGGTTTGGGCGGAGGTGTGTCCCGCAAGGTGCGTGGGGCTTGGTCACTCATGTCGGCCGAATGGTGATCGTGTGGCAGCAGCGGCCGTGGACAGGGCCGGGCCCACAGGGACCTAGCGCTCCGCGAGGGCCGGTGAACGGGTGCGGGTCAGTGAGGGCTGGTCGCGCAGTTCCCCGCGCCCCCTTGGGGCGCGCCCCGGCATGGGCGGCACTAAGCAGTGCCAGATCTTGGCTCTGCGCGGGCCGAGATCTGCTCCCCCACTATTCGGCTCGCCAGGTCCGAGGCCAACTCCGAGATCTGCATGCGGAGTTCGGCTTCGGCGCTGGCGCGTTCGGATTCGATGCGGGCGTGGCCCTCGGCTAGTACGGCGTCGCGTTCGCGGTGGCCTTCGGTACGGGTCGCCGCGATGATGACGGCGCCCTCCTCGGCGGCCTGCTGCCGGATCCGGGCCGCGTCGTGCCGGGCCTCGGCCAGCGCCGCCTCCGCCTCGGCCCCCTTCACCTCGGCGTATGCCCGTACCGCCTCGGCCCGTTCGGTCGCGCCTCTGGTCGCGTCGTCTCGTGCGTCGAGTACCCGTTGTATCCGGGGCAGCACCCGGAGGAAGAACAGAAAGACCGCGGCGAACAGCGGCAACGCGACGAGGAGATCCTGGACCTTCGGATTGAGTGGGCCTATGGGGTAAGGAATGAGATCCATGACCATGGATTACCCGCTCATGCGTGCGCATCAACGCGCATCTGCGCCAGAGTTGACTGGAAGTCACCGGTTTCGACCTCGAGCCCACCGCGGTCGTCAGTCGGCGGGCTTCTCCCAGACCGAGACGTGTCGGCTGCTCTCGCTGGTGAACGGCGCGCGCGTCCAGTCCTCCCACCGGTGGCGCAGCCGCAGTCCGGCGAGCCGCGCCATCAGGTCCAGCTCGGCCGGCCACACGTACCGGAACGGGACGGACCAGTACTCGGCCCGCCCGTCGACGATCGTGACGTAGTTCGAACTCATCGCCTGGGTGGCGACGTCGTAGGTGTCGAACGCCCACCGCGTCGGGCTGATGTGGAACGGCACCGCGTTCTGCCCCGGCGGCAGTCGGCGCAGCTCCGGCACGCCCACCTCGACGACGAAACAGCCGCCGGGCCTCAGGTGGGCGGCGGCGTTGCGGAAGCAGGCCACCTGGGCGTCCTGCGTCGTCAGGTTGTTGATCGTGTTGAAGACGAGGTAGGCGGCCGCGAACGTGCCCGCCACCCGAGTCGTCGCGAAGTCGCCGATGGCCACGTCGATGGCGTCGCCGCCCGGCTTGGCGCGCAGCCGGGCCACCATGGCACGGGACATGTCGATGCCGTGCACCGTGACCCCGCGGCGGGCCAGCGGAAGCGCGATCCGGCCGGTTCCGATGCCGAGTTCGAGCGCCCGGCCGTCTCCCGCGAGTTCGGCCAGCACGTCGACCGCCGGGTCCACCGCCTCCGGCTGGAACATGTCCGCCGACGACTCGTCATAGGTGGCCGCGATGTCCTCACCGAAGAAGCCGTCCTCATCCTGCATGCCGGGACCGTACCGCCGGGGGCCCGGCCGACGCGCCCGATTTTCCTGGGGCGGACAGGGCTCCGAGAAACGTGACTCCCTGGGGCGCTTTCACAACACTGGTGAGACAGCAATACTGTTGCACCGCACCGGAGCACCACCCGAAGGAGCAGCCATGACGACGGGCACCGAGGAGCCGACGCTCACCGTCGACGAACTGGCCGCGCGTGCGGGCGTCACGGTCCGCACGGTCCGCTTCTACAGCACCAAGGGGCTGTTGCCGCCGCCCGTGATCGGTCCGCGCCGGGTGGGTCACTACGGCCAGGAGCACCTGTCGCGGCTCGCGCTCATCGAGGAGTTGCAGCATCAGGGGATGACGCTGGCCGGCATCGAGCGCTATCTCCAGCAGTTGCCGGAGGGGCTCACCACCCAGGATCTGGCCATCCACCGTGCCGTGGTGGCCTCTTGGGCGCCCGACTCGGCGGAGGAGGCGAGCCGCGTGGAGCTGGAGCGCCGGGCGGGGCGGCCGCTGAGCGAGCAGGATCTGGCGCGGCTCGTCGCGATGAGCGTCGTCAGGGAGGCGGCCGCCCCGGGCACGTACCGGGTCGACCTCGGGCTGCTGCGGCTCGGGGTCCAGCTGCTCGACGTACCGATCGCGCACGAGACGATCCTCGCCGCGCGCACGGTCCTGATGGAACACACGCGCGCCGCGGCCCACGAGCTGTCCCTGCTGTTCCGGGACGAGGTGTCCGAGCAAGAGTCGGTGGCCGCTGTGAAGGACCTGTCGGCGCACATGCAACCCCTCGTGGTGCAGGCGCTGTTGACGACCTTTCAGCGCTCCCTCAAGGAGGAGCTGCGGGAGTGGCTCAAGGAGTCCGAGTCCTGATCGCCACACCCGGACTCACCAGTACGCCGATCCGCCTGCCACGTTGAGCGTCTGGCCGGTCAGGAAGCCGCTGCCCTCGTCGACGACGTACAGCAGCGTGGAGACGAGATCGGACGGCTCCTGCGTTCTGGGCACGGCCTGTTGGGCGCGGACGTGCTCGAAGTCGCGGTCCGCGCGGACCGGGTGCTCGGCAGTGGCGGTGCGGACCAGGCTCGGCGCGATCGCGTTGACCGTGATGCCGTACGGGCCGAGTGCCGAGGCGAGTGCACGGGTGAACCCCACCAGGCCGGCCTTCGAGGCGACGTACGCCACCATCGTGGGCGGTGCGGTGAGGACGGTCGCCGAGGCGATGTTCACGATGCGGCCCCAGCCCGCGGCCTTCAGGTGGGGCAGCACGGCACGGGTCAGCAGGAACGGCGCCTCCAGATTGACGCGCATGACGTGCCGCCACTCCTCCGGCGTGGTGTCCTCGAAGGCCGACTGCGGGTGTACGCCCGCGTTGTTGACCAGGACGTGCAGGGTGCCGAATCGGTCGAGCACTCGCTCCAGGGCCGCGTGGAGCTGAGTCTCGTCGGTGACGTCGGCAATCAACTCCACGTAGTCCAGGATTCGTTCGGCCGTGTCGGGCTGCGGGGCGAGGTCGAGTCCGGCGACCCGGTAGCCGCGCCCCGCGAGCGCGACGGCGAACTCCTGTCCGAGGCCCTGTGCCGCTCCGGTCACCAGGGCGGTCCGCGTCTCCATGGGGCGAGTGTGATGACGCGTCAGGCACTCGGCAAGAGCCTGTTCCGGTCGCCGGACCGCCCACCCCTATGTCACGCGTCGCTGAACCGCTCCCCCTTCTCCGCCTTCTCCACGAGCAGCGCCGGCGGCGTGAACCTCTCCCCGTAGCGCTCGGCGAGTTCACGCGCGCGTGCCACGAATCCGGGCAGGCCGACAGCCTCTCCGGGGCCGCCCTCGTACCCGTTGATGTACTGCAGGACGCCACCCGTCCAGCCAGGGAAGCCGATCCCGAAGAGGGACCCGATGTTGGCGTCGGCGACGGAGGTCAGGACGCCCTCCTCCAGGAGCTTCACGGTGTCCAGCGCCTCGGAGAAGAGCATGCGCTCCTGCATGTCACGGAACGGGATCTCGGCTCCCGCGCGCGTGAAGTGCTCCCGCAGGCCCGGCCAGAGCCCGGCCCGCTTCCCGTCCACGTACTCGTAGAAGCCAGCGCCGCCGCTGCGTCCGGTACGCCCGAACTCGTCGACCATCCGGTCGATGACCGCGTCGGCGGGGTGGGTCGCCCAGGTGCCACCCGTCTCCTCGACGGCGCGCTTCGACTCGGCGCGGATCTTGCGCGGCAGGGTGAGCGTCAGCTCGTCCATGAGGGAGAGCACCTTGGCCGGGTAGCCCGCCTGAGCCGCCGCCTGCTCGACGGACGCGGGCTCGATGCCCTCGCCGACCATCGCCACGCCCTCGTTGAGGAAGTGCCCGATGACCCGGGAGGTGAAGAAGCCGCGCGAGTCATTGACGACGATCGGGGTCTTCCTGATCTGCCGTACGAGGTCGAAGGCGCGCGCGAGGGCCTCGTCACCGGTCCGCTCGCCCTTGATGATCTCGACGAGCGGCATCTTGTCGACGGGCGAGAAGAAGTGCAGTCCGATGAAGTCGGTCTGCCGATCGACGCCTTCGGCGAGGACGGTGATCGGCAGGGTCGAGGTGTTGGAGCACAGCAGCGCGTCCGGCTCGACGATGTGCTGGATCTCCTGGAACACCTTGTGCTTGAGCGCCGGGTCCTCGAAGACCGCCTCGATGACCGCGTCACAGCCGGCCACGTCCTGAGGGTCGGCGGCGGGCGTGATGCGGGCGAGCAGCGCGTCGGCCTTCTCCTGGGTCGTACGTCCCCGGGATACGGCCTTGGCGCAGAGCTTCTCGGAATAGCCCTTGCCCTTCGCCGCCGCCTCGGCCGACACGTCCTTCAGGACGACGTCGATGCCCGCGCGGGCGCACGAGTAGGCGATGCCCGCGCCCATCATCCCGGCGCCCAGGACGGCGACCTTGCGGACCTGGCGGGGCTCGACGCCCTTCGGGCGGTTGGCGCCGGAGTTGACGGCCTGGAGGTCGAAGAAGAACGCCTGGATCATGTTCTTGGACGTCTGGCCCGCGGCCAGCTCCACGAAGTAGCGCGCCTCGATGACCTGCGCGGTCTCGAAGTCGACCTGGGAGCCCTCGACGGCCGCGGCGAGGATGTCGCGAGGGGCGGGGTAGGGCGCGCCGTTCGTCTGCTTGCGCAGGGTGGCCGGGAAGGCGGGCAGGTTCGCCGCGAACTTCGGGTTGGACGGTGTGCCGCCCGGGATGCGGTAGCCCGGCTTGTCCCAGGGCTGCTTCGACTCGGGGTTGGCGTCGATGAAGGCGCGGGCCTTGGCGAGCATCTCCTCGCGGGTGGCCGCCACTTCGTGGACGAGGCCGTTCTCGAGCGCGTGCTGCGGGCTGTACTGGGTGCCCTGGAGGAGCACCTTCAGGAGCGCGTCGGCGATGCCCAGGAGGCGTACGGTCCTGACGACGCCGCCTCCTCCTGGGAGCAGGCCGAGCGTGACCTCGGGGCAGCCGATCTTGGAGCCGGGCGCGTCGAGGGCGACGCGGTGGTGGCAGGCCAGCGCGATCTCGTAACCGCCGCCCAGGGCCGCGCCGTTCATCGCGGCGACGACGGGCTTGCCGAGTGTCTCGATGCGGCGCAGGTCGCGCTTGATGGCGAGATTCGCGTCGAGGAGCTGCTGGGCGGTCCCGGGCGTGACCTGGATGAGTTCACGCAGGTCGCCGCCCGCGAAGAAGGTCTTCTTGGCGGAGGTGAGGACGATGCCGCGAACGGACTCGGGATCGGCCTGGACTGCCGCCTCCAGACGGTCGGCGATCGCGGTGAGCGACTCACGGAACGCCTGGTTCATGGTGTTCGCGGACTGGTTGGGGTCGTCGAGGACCAGGGTGACGACGCCGGTCTCGTCCTGTTCCCAGCGGATGGTGGTGCTCTCGGTCATGGCTGTTTTCTCCGTTAGGGGGACGGGACGTTCAGAGACGCTCGACGATCGTGGCGATGCCCATGCCGCCGCCGACGCACAGCGTGGCGAGGCCGAACCGCTTGTCCTGGCGCTCGAGTTCGTCGACGAGCGAGCCGAGGATCATCGCGCCGGTGGCGCCCAGCGGGTGGCCGAGGGCGATGGCGCCGCCGTTGACGTTGACCTTGTCCAGCGACAGGCCCATGTCCTTGGCGAAGCGCAGGACGACCGCCGCGAAGGCCTCGTTGATCTCGACGAGGTCGATGTCGTCGATGGTCAGCTGGGCCTTGGCGAGCGCCTTGCGGGTGGCGGGCGCGGGCCCGGTCAGCATGATGGTCGGCTCGGAGCCGGAGACGGCCGCGGAGACGATCCGCGCGCGCGGAGTGAGCCCGTAACGCTCACCGACCTCCTTCGAGCCGACGGCGACCAGCGAGGCACCGTCCACGATCCCGGACGAGTTGCCCGCATGGTGGACGTGGTCGATCTTCTCCACCCAGTGGTACCTCTGCAGCGCCACCGCGTCGAAGCCGCCCAGGTCGCCGATGTCCGCGAACGACGCCTTCAGTTTGGCCAGCGAGTCGGCGGTGGTGCCCGGGCGCAGATGCTCGTCGTGGTCGAGGACGACGAGTCCGCTGCGGTCCTTCACCGGGACGACGGACCGCTCGAAGCGACCGTCCTTCCAGGCCGCGGCCGCGCGCTCCTGGGACAGCGCCGCGTACTCGTCGACGTCCCGGCGGGTGAAGCCCTCGATGGTGGCGATGAGGTCGGCACCGATGCCCTGCGGTACGAAGTTGGTGGCGATGTTGGTCATCGGGTCGGCGAACCAGGCGCCGCCGTCGGAGGCCATCGGCACCCGGGACATCGACTCGACACCGCCCGCGAGCACCAGGTCCTCCCAGCCCGAACGGACCTTCATCGCGGCCAGGTTGACGGCTTCCAGGCCGGACGCACAGAAGCGGTTCTCCTGGACGCCGGCCACCGTGTCCGGCAGCCCGGCCGCGATGGCCGAGATCCGGGCGATGTCGGAGCCCTGGTCGCCGACCGGGCCGACGACGCCGAGCACGATGTCGTCGATGGCGGCCGGGTCGAGCCCCGGGAGGCGGGCTTGGATCTCGTGGATGAGCCCGACGACCAGGTCGACGGGCTTGGTGCCGTGCAGGGCGCCGTTCGCCTTGCCGCGGCCGCGCGGGGTGCGGATCGCGTCGTACACGTACGCTTCGGTGCTCACTGGTAAGCCTTTCAAGGAGAGCCAGTTCGAGGGGAGCCGGTTCGGGGAGAGCCGGTTCGCGGAGGGCCAGGAGAGCCGGCCGGTTCAGCCGAGCAGGGAGCGGCCGATGATCTCCTTCATGATCTCGGTCGTCCCGCCGTAGATGGTCTGGATGCGGCCATCGGTGAAGGCCCTGGCCACGCGGTACTCCGTCATGTAGCCGTAGCCGCCGTGCAGTTGGAGGCAGCGGTCCGCGACCCGCTTCTCCAGCTCGGTGGCCCACCACTTGGCCATCGAGGCGTGCACGGCGTCGAGTTCCCCGGTCGAGTGATCGACGACGCAGCGGTCGAGGAACGTCCGGGTGACGGCGCACTCGGTGGCCATCTCGGCTATCTCGAAGCGGATGTGCTGCAGCCGGGACAAGGGCCGCCCGAAGGCCTCGCGCTCCTTGACGTACTCCGTGGTGATCTCCAGCAGGTACTCGGCCGCGGCGATCCCGGCGACGGCGATGCTCAGGCGCTCCTGCGCGAGGTTCGTCATCAGATGGCCGAAGGCGCCGTTGAGCTCGCCGAGCAGGTTCTCCTTCGGGACGCGGACGTCGTTGAAGAACAACTCGGCGGTGTCCTGCGCCTTCTGACCGATCTTGTCGAGGTTGCGGCCGCGCTCGAAGCCGGCCATTCCCCGCTCGACGACCAGCAGGGAAAGCCCGCGCGCACCGCCCTCGGGGGTGGTCCTGGCGACGACGATCACGAGGTCGGCCAGGATCCCGTTGGAGATGAAGGTCTTGGAGCCGTTGAGCAGCCAGTGGTCGCCCCGGTCCTCGGCGTGCGTCCTGATGCCCTGGAGGTCGGATCCGGCGCCCGGTTCCGTCATGGCGATGGCGGTGATCAGCGTGCCGTCGCAGAACCCGGGCAGCCAGCGCCGCTTCCGCTCCTCGGTGGCGAGGCCGGTCAGATACGGCCCGATGATGTCGTTGTGCAGCCCGAGCGCGAGCCCGGAGGCTCCCGCGCGCGTGAACTCCTCGGCGAGTACGGCGCTGTAACGGAAGTCCGCGTTGCCCCCGCCCCCGTACTCCTGAGGCACAGCGAGCCCGAGCAGTCCCTGCTTCCCGGCCGCCCGCCACGCGTCCCGCGAGACGATGCCGTCCTTCTCCCACTGCTCGTAGTGCGGCAGCACCTCCTTGGCGAGGAAGGTCCGGACGGTCTCACGGAACGCGTCGTGCTCGGGCGCGAAGATCTGCCGCTTCATTCGGGGCTGCCCTTCGTACGGTCCTTCATGAGGTCCGGCACGTCCCAGTCGCGGGCCACGTCCGCGGCGTCGGCGCCCGGCTGGGCGGGCCCGCCGCGGACGGAGGTGCGGGTGGCGGAGAAGCGGGGTGCGGGGGCCGGCTGGGTGATGCCGCCGTGGTCGACGAAGGTGCCGCGGGCGGCGAGATGCGGATGGGCGGGTGCCTCGCGCAGCGACAGCACGGGGGCCACGCACGCGTCGGAGCCCTCGAATACCGCGGTCCACTCCTCCCGCGTACGTGTCTTGAAGCGGGCCGCGACCGCCTCGCGCAGCTCGCCCCAGCGGGACACGTCCTTGTGGGCAGGTGCCTGGTCCTTGATGCCGAGCAGGTCCACGAACTCCTCGTAGAACTGCCGCTCGAGCGCGCCCACCGCCATGTACTGGCCGTCGGCCGTCTCGTACGTCCCGTAGTAGGGGCAGCCGCCGTCGAGGAGGTTGGCGCCGCGCCGGTCCTGCCAGCCGCCGGCGGCCAGCATGCCGTGGATCATCGCGGCGAGGTGGGCCGCGCCGTCCACGATCGCCGCGTCCACGACCTGTCCGGTGCCGGTCGCGCGCGCGTGGTGGAGGGCGGCGAGGACGCCGACGACGAGGTAGAGCGAACCGCCGGCGTAGTCGCCGACGAGGTTCGCGGGGACGGCGGGCGGCTGGTCCGGCTCGCCGATCATGCCGAGTGTGCCGGTCAGCGCGATGTACGCGACGTCGTGCCCGGCGCGCTGGGCGAGCGGGCCGTCCTGGCCCCAGCCGGTCATCCGCCCGTAGACGAGCTTGGGGTTGCGGGCGTGGCAGGTCTCGGGGCCGACACCGAGCCGCTCGGCGACGCCCGGACGGTAGCCCTCGATCAGGATGTCGGCCCGTTCGACCAGGTCAAGGACACGGTCGGCGCCGTCGGCCGCCTTCAGATCGACGATCACGGACCGCTTGTTGCGGTTGCTGACGTCGTACTCCGGGTTGATCGGGAGTCCCACGCCGTTCGGCCGGTCCACGCGCACGACGTCGGCGCCCAGGTCGGCAAGGAGCATGGCGGCGAACGGGCCGGGCCCGATGCCCGCCAGCTCGACCACGCGCACCCCGGCGAGCGGGCCGTGCCCTGCCGTCCCTGACACTGTCATCAAGCCCCCAGCACTGTGACACAACTGATGTAACATCAGCGATGTTAAGAACGTGTTCCACTCCGCACAAGCCCTTGGCGAGCAAGCGCTTAGCCAATTCAGCGGACGACCTCGCGTGCGGCCTTGCGTGCGACCCTGCGGACGTCCCCGGGGTGGCTCAGCGCGTGTCCAGCTCCGCTATGAGCCTCTTCGGCGCGATGGTGCGGTAGCTCTCCTCGATCCAGTCGCACAGCAGCTCCGCGGCCGGGGCGTGCTGCTCCTCCAGCGGGATGCTCACCCAGCCCGCCTTGCCCAGGCCGTACCCGGCGGGCTCCGCTCCCGGTGCGGTCAGGGCGTGGGCGTGCGCCACCTCGTCCTTGAGCTTCACGGTGACGCCCATCGGGTAGCTGCCGTCGCTGACGCCCAGAAAGACGAACACCTTCTTGTTGACCTTCGCGACGGTCTCACCCCATGGGAACTCCTCGCCGGCGCCCGGCAGGCCGAGGGCGAACTCGCGCACTTTCTCCCACTTTTTCAGGGCGTTCTTCGTCGGGGCCACGACTGCCTCCGGGTCCTGGTCGGCCCCTCACACGGGGTCCTGGTTCGGCCGCTCGTACCTCACGCTAGCCTCAGCCACCGACAACGGCGCGGCGTGCACGGCTGAGAGGTGCCATGAGCAGGCAGGACAGGACGGAGCGCGCGTACGACATCGTGCTCTTCGGGGCCACGGGGTTCGTCGGAGCGCTCACCGCGGAGTACCTCGCCGCCCATGCGCCCGAGGGACTGCGCTGGGCGATCGCGGCACGCGACACCGCGAAGCTGGAACGGCTGCGGGGGCGGCTGGCGTCGATCGACCCGGCCTGCGCCGAACTCCCCGTGCTCCGGGCGGACGTCGCCGATCCGGCCTCCCTGAGTGAACTCGCGGAGCACGCGCGCGTGGTGGCCACGACCGTCGGGCCCTACCTCACGTACGGCGAGGACCTGGTCGCCGCCTGCGCGAACGCCGGCACCGACTATGTGGACCTCTGTGGGGAGCCCGAGTTCGTGGACCTCACGTACGTCCGGCACGACGCACGCGCGCGTGAGACCGGCGCGCGGCTGGTGCACGCCTGCGGCTTCGACTCGATTCCGCACGACCTGGGCGCGTACTTCACCGTGCGGCAGCTCCCCGAAGGGGTGCCGTTGACCGTGGACGGGTTCGTCCAGGCCGAGGGGATGTTCTCCGGCGGTACGTTCGCGTCCGCCCTCAACCAGTTCTCGCGCGGGCGGCACATGATCGCCGCCGCGCGGGACCGTAAGCGGCACGAACCGCGGGTGATGGGGCGGCGGGCGGCGGCGCCGCCGGGCGCTCCGCGGTACGCCAAAGAGGTGGGGGCGTGGGCCGTACCGCTGCCCACGATCGACGCGCGGATCGTTCAACGATCGGCCCGGGCACTGGAGCGGTACGGGCCCGAGTTCCGCTATCGGCACTACGCGGCCGTCGAGAGCCTGCCGATCGCGCTGGGCGGGGCGGCGGCGGCCGGCGCCGTCTTCGCGGCGGCGCAGGTACCGCCTGTACGGCGCTGGCTGTCCGATCGGCTGAGGCCGGGGGACGGGCCGAGCGAGGAGAAACGGGCCAAGAGCTGGTTCTCGGTGCGGTTCGTCGGTGAGGGTGGTGGGCGACGGGTGTTCACGGAGGTCTCGGGCGGGGACCCCGGTTACGGCGAGACCGCCAAGATGTTCGCCGAGTCCGCGTTGTGTTTGGCCTTCGATGACCTTCCCTCGACTTCGGGGCAGGTGACGACCGCGGTCGCCATGGGTGACTCGCTCATCGGACGGCTGCGCGGGGTGGGGATTGATTTCCGGGTTGCCGCGACGCGCTCCTCGGGAAAGGGCGTATGACAACTGCGGGCCGTTCGTGGCTGGTCACTCCCCCACTCTCGGCTTCTCCCCACTCTCGGCTTCGCTCGAGCGGGGGACCCCCATCGCGGCGGAGCCGCATGATGTCACAGCCCCCGCGCCCCTAATGGGGCGCCATCCTGAATCCTCGCCACCACAGGAGTGTCCTTGAGTGTCGAGACTGACGTCCTCGTCCTCGGCGGAGCCGGCGTCGACACGATCGTCTACGTGCCCGAGTTGCCGTTGCCGTTCGCCGACAGTCACATGGTGCCGGCGATCGAGACGCGGGCCGGACAGACCGGTGACTTCGTGGCCCTCGGGGTGCACGCGCTCGGGCTGCGTACGCATCACCTCGACATGGTGGGCGAGGATCACGCGGGTGACCTGGTCCGCGCGCTGCACCGAGACCGGGGCGTCGCGCTCACCGAGATCCCCCAGCCCGCCGGGACCAAGCGCGCGGTGAACCTCGTCGGCCCGGACGGGCGGCGGCTTTCGCTGTACGACAGCACGCGCGCGCGTGAAGCGGATCGGCTGCCCCCGGAGACGGTCCGGGCCCTCGCCGCGACGAGCCGGCACGCCCATGTCGCCATCACCCATCCCTGTGCCCATGCCCTCCCCGTGCTGCGCGAGGCGGGTGTGACCATCTCGACGGACCTGCACGACTGGGACGGCACGCAGGCCTACCACGAGGCGTTCGCCTATGAGGCCGACGTCGTCTTCCTGTCGACGGCAGAGCTGGCGAACCCGGAGAAGACCATGCGGCAGATCGCCGACCGGGGCCGGGCCCAGGTGGTCGTCGCCACTGCCGGGGCGGAGGGTGCGTACCAATTGCTGAACGGCGTGCTCAGCCACATCCCGGCCGCCGCGCCACCCGCGCCCGTCGTGGACTCGAACGGTGCCGGGGACGCCTTCGCGGCGGGCTATCTCTTCGGCCGGCTGACCGGCGAACCGCCCGAGCGGTGCGGCCTCTTCGGCGCGATCGCCGGGGCCTACGCGTGTACGGTGCCGGCGACCGGGGCCGACTTCATCGGCCGCGAGGAACTGCTCAGAGCTACCAGCCCGTGACCGTGTAGATCATCCCGGCGATCCAGGCGGCCCCGGCGAGGACCGCGAGCAGGAGTCCGGCCATCACGGCACGCTCGACGGGCTGGCTGGGGCTGGCGGCGGGCTTCGGAGCACGGTGTGTCGTCATGCGGTACAGCCTGCCGATCAGGGCAGCGCCCCGACATCCGTACAGATACTCAGAACCGGTACTCAGACCGCGTACCCCACGCACTCAGAACCGGTACTCAGCTTGGCGTTTAACGTCGCAGGTCACTCGACCTGCTGAGATCCTCGGAAACCGGCGGCACGTGACGCGGCCGTTCTTCACGCTTCGAGATGTCGAGTAACGAAGCACGAAAGAACGGCCGCTGCTA
>NZ_JBQQCG010000250.1:0-827 GCF_052245575.1 Streptomyces sp. 2A115
GGTGCCTGTTCGAGGATGACGTGGGTGTTGGTGCCACTGATCCCGAACGAGGAGACACCCGCACGCCGCGGCCGCCCCCGCTCCGGCCAAGCCGCCTGCTCACGCAGCAGCTCCACCCCACAACCCGCCCACTCCACATGCGACGACGGCCTCTCCACATGCAAAGTCCTCGGCAGCACACCCTTTCCCAGCGCCATCACCGTCTTGATCACACCACCCACCCCGGCCGCCGCCTGCGCATGCCCGATGTTCGACTTCAACGAACCCAGCAACAACGGCACCTCACGCCCCCGCCCATACGCCGCGATCAACGCCTGCGCCTCAATCGGATCCCCCAGCCGCGTCCCCGTCCCATGCGCCTCAACCGCATCGACATCCCCCGGCCCCAGACCCGCATCGGCCAACGCCCGCGCAATCACCTCCTCCTGCGCCCGCCCACTCGGAGCCGTCAACCCATTCGACGCACCGTCCTGATTCACCGCCGACCCCGCCACCACCGCCAACACCCGATGCCCCGCACCCCGCGCCCGCGACAACCGCTCCACCACGAGGACGCCCACGCCTTCGGCCCAGCCGGTGCCGCTCGCGTCGGCACCGAACGCACGGCACCGGCCGTCCGCCGACAAGCCCCGCTGCCGGGAGAACTCCACGAACATGCCTGGTGACGCCATGACGGCGACGCCTCCGGCCAGCGCCGTCGAGCACTCCCCCGACCGCACCGCACGCACCGCGAGATCCAACGCCACCAACGACGACGAACACGCCGTGTCCACCGTCAGCGCCGGCCCCCGCAACCCCAGCACGTACGCGATCCGCCCCGACGCCAC
>NZ_JBQQCG010000251.1:0-821 GCF_052245575.1 Streptomyces sp. 2A115
AAGTCCCGGATGTTCCGGCGGTGTTCGGCTCGGAGGGCACTGTCCTGGTGTCGGGTGCAGGCGCGTTGGGCGCTTTGGCGGCTCGGCATCTGGTCGCTCGGTATGGGGTGCGGCGTCTGCTGCTGGCCAGTCGTCGGGGTCCGGATGCCGAGGGTGTGCGGGAACTGGTCGCCGAGCTGGCTGAGCAAGGTGCCGTGGTGTCGGTCGCGGCCTGTGACCTGTCCGACCGAGACCAGGTGCGGGCCCTGCTGGCATCGGTTCCGGACGAGTACCGCCTGACAGGCGTCGTGCATACGGCCGGTGTATTGGACGCCGGAGTGATCGAAACGCTGTCCCCGGAGCGGTTGGCGAGGGTGTTCGCGCCGAAGGTGGATGCGGTGTGGCATCTCGATGAGCTGACGCGTGGTCTGGGTCTTGATGCGTTCGTCGTGTATTCCTCGGTGTCGTCGGTCTTCATGGGTGCGGGCAGTGGGAGTTATGCGGCGGCGAATGCGTTTCTGGACGGGTTGATGGCCAACCGTCGGGCGGCGGGTCTGCCGGGGTTGTCGTTGGCCTGGGGGTTGTGGGAGCAGTCCTCCGGTATGGCGGCGGGTACTGACGATCTCACTCGGACGCGGATGAATCGGCGTGGTGGTCTGCGGGCGATGACGTCGGCGGAGGGGATGGAGCTCTTCGATGCCGCTGTGGGGTCGGGGCAGGCGTTGTTGGTGCCGGCGAAGCTGGATCTGCGGGGAGTGCGGGCCGGCGCTGTGGCGGACGGCGGGGTACCGCACCTGCTGCGTGGCCTGATACGCGCAGGCCGACAACTGGCGCGGGCGGCA
>NZ_JBQQCG010000252.1:0-765 GCF_052245575.1 Streptomyces sp. 2A115
GGCATTCGTCGAGGGTGCCGATGGGGTGTCGTTGGCGGGTGTGGCGGGGGCGTTGGTGTCGGGCCGTGCGCTGTTGGGTGAGCGTGCGGTGGTGGTTGCGGGTTCGGGTGCGGAGGCGCTGGCTGGGTTGCGGGCGCTGGCGCGGGGTGAAAGTGGTCAGAACCTGGTGACCGGTAGCGCGTCCGGTTCGGGTGTGCCGGGCAAGGTGGTGTGGGTGTTTCCGGGGCAGGGTTCGCAGTGGGTGGGGATGGGGCGGGAGTTGCTGGATTCCTCGCCGGTGTTTGCTGAGCGGATCGCGGAGTGCGCTGCTGCGCTGGAGCAGTGGGTGGATTGGTCGCTGGCGAAGGTGCTGCGCGGTGATGCTGAGCCCGAGCTGCTGGAGCGGGTGGATGTGGTGCAGCCGGCGAGTTTCGCGGTGATGGTGGGCTTGGCGGCGGTGTGGGCGTCGGTGGGTGTGGTGCCGGATGCGGTGGTGGGTCATTCGCAGGGTGAGATTGCGGCTGCGTGTGTGGCGGGTGCGTTGTCGCTGGAGGACGCCGTTCGGGTCGTGGCCCTGCGCAGTCAGGCGATTGCGACGCAGTTGGCCGGGCACGGGGGCATGGCCTCCGTAGCGCTGAGCGAGGCGGAGGCGACCGCCTGGCTGACACCGTGGGCGGACCGGGTGGAGGTCGCGGCGGTCAACGGCCCGTCGTCGGTGGTGATCGCCGGTGACGCCCTGGCCCTCGACGAGGTGCTGGAGGCGCTGTCCGACCAGGATGTCCGGGT
>NZ_JBQQCG010000253.1:0-753 GCF_052245575.1 Streptomyces sp. 2A115
CTAGTGTCCTGCGCCAGTAGTTGATCGTTAGTTGGTATGTGACTTCTACTGCTGGTGCGTCAGTTCCTCGTCGGGGCCCGAAACTGGAGCCATTGCTGCTGGCCTCTGAGGAGCGGGCGGAGTTGGAACGGTGGACGCGTCGGGCGACATCGGCCCAGGCCCTGGCCCTGCGGGCACGGATTGTGCTGGCGTGTGCGGGGCCGGAAGTACCGCCGATCGTCGCGGTCGCCCGGGAACTGCGGGTGACCGCGGACACCGTCCGCAAGTGGCGGCGGCGCTTCCTCGCCCACCGGCTGGACGGGCTGGCCGACGAGCCCCGGCCGGGCCGCCCGCCCACCATCAGCGTCGACCAGGTGGAAGCGGTGGTGGTCACCACGCTGGAACAGCTCCCGAAGAACGCCACCCACTGGTCCCGGAAATCGATGGCCCAGCACAGCGGCCTGTCGAAGTCCACGATCGGCCGGATCTGGCGGCAGTTCCAGCTCAAGCCGCATCTGGCGGACACCTTCAAGCTGTCCACGGACCCGTTGTTCGTGGAGAAGGTCTACGACGTGGTGGGCCTGTACTTCAACCCGCCCGAGGGCGCGGTGGTGCTCTCGGTGGACGAGAAGTCGCAGATCCAGGCCCTGGACCGGTCCCAGCCGGTGCTGCCGATGATGCCGGGCATGCCCGAGCGGCGCACCCACGACTACGTCCGCAACGGCCTGACCACCTTGTTCGCCGCCTTCGACGTCGCCACCGGCGAGGTCATCA
>NZ_JBQQCG010000254.1:0-733 GCF_052245575.1 Streptomyces sp. 2A115
CCGTCGCAGACCAGCATCAGCACGTCACGGACCCCGCGGTTGCGGATCTCGGTCAGGACCTTCTGCCAGTACTTGGCGCCCTCGCCGCCGTCGCCGGCCCACAGTCCGAGGATCTCACGGTAGCCGTGGTCGAGACGGTCTCCTTCGTCGTCGACATCCCATAGACCTCGGCGAGGTGCGCGACGATCTCACCCGACGTCAGCCCCTTCGCCGTCAGCGACAGGACCATGTCGTCCAGGGCCCCGGTGCGACGCGCGTACCTCGGCAGCAGCCTCGGCGTGAACGTGCCCAGCCGGTCGCGGGGAACCTGCACGGTCACCGGTCCGACCTCTGTCATCACCTTCTTCGCCCGGTAGCCGTTGCGGGAGTTGCCACCCGAGCGTGACCCGCGCCCGCCGGCCCGACCCGCTTCCCCGGCCAGGTGCAGGTCCATCTCGGCCTCCAGAGCCGCCTGCATCAGATGCCGGGCCAGCTCGGGCAGGATCCCGCCCTCGCCCATCAGCCGCAGTCCGCCCTGGGCCGTCTTCTCCGCCGCCAGCGCGGCCAACTCCTCCAGCAGCTCAACGGACAGTCCGTTCACGGACACCGGCATCGACTTCATGTCGGCACCCTCGACAAGCCCGCTGCCCCCGGCAAGCGACACGCCGCCCGCCGACTCGATCAAGCGATCCGTTGTCGTACCCATCAGGTCACTCCTTTGTGGAGATCACACACCTGATTCATGACACTCCCT
>NZ_JBQQCG010000255.1:0-717 GCF_052245575.1 Streptomyces sp. 2A115
ACGGCTACCGTGAGATCCTCGGACTGTGGGCCGGCGACGGCGGCGAGGGCGCCAAGTACTGGCAGAAGGTCCTGACCGAGATCCGCAACCGCGGGGTCCGTGACGTGCTGATGCTGGTCTGCGACGGGCTGTCGGCCCTGCCGGAGGCCGTGAACCAGGTCTGGCCCACGACCGTGGTGCAGACCTGCATCGTGCACCTCATCCGCAACAGCCTGCGTTATGCCTCGCGTCGCTATGCGGCCGACATCGCCCGCGACCTCAAGCCGATCTACACGGCTGTCAACGAGGAGCAGGCCCTGGAGCGGCTCACCGAGTTCGCTGCGAAGTGGGACGACAAATACCCCTCGATCTCCGCGATCTGGGAACGGTCCTGGAGCGAGTTCGTGCCCTTCCTCAGCTTCCCCGACGAGATCAGACGGGTCATCTACACCACGAACGCCATCGAGTCCCTCAACGCTCGCTACCGGCGAGCGGCTCAGGCCAGCGGGCACTTCCCCAACGAGAACGCCGCCCTGAAACGGCTCTACCTCGCCACCCTCGCCCTCGACCCCACCGGCCGCGGCCGACAACGGTGGAACAACCGCTGGAAGGGCGCCATGAACCAGTTCGACCAGCTCTTCGACGGCCGCCTCTCCGCCAACCGGGTATAGGCCGAACGGCAGACACCAGAAACGACTAGACCAAACAGACTAAAAACACCTAATTCCTGATAGACCC
>NZ_JBQQCG010000256.1:0-694 GCF_052245575.1 Streptomyces sp. 2A115
ACCGTGACCTCGCCGGCCGGGCGGAACGCCTCGCCCCCGACGCGCCCGTACCCGTGGTCGACGCTCCCGAGGAGCGGCTGCGGCCCGGCGGCGCCGCGCTCGCCGCCCAGCTCGCGGCACGCGACGGCCGGGACGTCACCCTGGTCGCCGCCGTGGGAGACGATCCGGCCAGCACGACTCTGCGTGAACTCCTCGACCCCCGGGTGACGTTGGTGCCGCTGCCCCTCGACGGCACCCTGTCGGAGAAGACCCGCGTACTCGCCCGGAACCAGCCACTGGTCCGCCTGGACCGCGGAGACGGACGGGCCCGCGCCGGCACCGACGCCGCTGCCCGGGCGATCCGCTCGGCCGGTGCGCTGCTCGTCTCCGACTACGGCCGGGGAAGCGTCGACACCGTACGCGATCTCGTCGCCGAGCAGGCCTGGCACGCGCCCCTCGTCTGGGACCCCCACCCACGCGGTGGCCCACCCGTGCCCGGCACCCGGCTCGCCACGCCCTCGGCGGCCGAGGCCCGCCACTTCTGCGCGGCTCTGGAAGCGCCGCCCGGCAACTCGGCCCCGGGTCTGTCGGGGGCCGCCCGCACGGTCGCAACGCTCGTGCGGCGATGGGGAGTTACCGCCGTGGCCGTCACCCTGGGCGACCAGGGCGCACTGCTCTCCTCCGGAGGGCACCAGCAAGGGGTGCGCTCCGGAGG
>NZ_JBQQCG010000257.1:0-688 GCF_052245575.1 Streptomyces sp. 2A115
CCGAGATCGACTTCAAGCAGTTCGACCTGGACGAACCGCTCCCCGAAGGCCTGACCACCAACGGCGAACGCGGATCCCTCGAACACTTCAAGCGCGGCGACGGCACCCCCGGCCCCAAAACCCTGCGCCAACTCGCGATCGCGGCAAGCTCGTTCGGCCTGGAGTTCATCGGCACTCCCGAACAGGTCGCCGACCAGATGCAGGCAGTGATGGAGCAGGTCGGCGGCGACGGCTTCCTCATCCACCGCAGGGGCCTGACACGCAAATACATCAACGACATCTGCGACGGCCTCGTCCCCGAACTCCAACGACGTGGGCTGACCCGCACCGAGTACACCGGGTCCACTTTGCGCGAGACCCTCGGCGAGTTCTGAAAGGCAGACGCACATGACGATGTTCCACCTGGGTTGGTTCATGAACTTCACGCCGCCGGACTGGCAGTCCGAGTCGGCTTCCCCGGACGTGAAGAACTGGGCCAATGGCAAGTTCCACGTCGACATGGCCCGGTCGATGGAGCGGGCCTGCTTCGACTTCATGATGATCGAGGACACGGTGATGGTCGCCGACGCGTACGGCGGCACCATGGAAGGTTCCCTCAAGAACGCCGTCTTCGCGCCCAAGCAGGACCCGATCCCGCTGGCCGTCATGGTCGCCGCCAACACATCGAAAATGGGCGTGGTGGCCACCA
>NZ_JBQQCG010000258.1:0-673 GCF_052245575.1 Streptomyces sp. 2A115
CGCAGGGTTTTGGGGCCGGGGGTGCCGTCGCCGCGCTTGAAGTGTTCGAGGGATCCGCGTTCGCCGTTGGTGGTCAGGCCTTCGGGGAGCGGTTCGTCCAGGTCGAACTGCTTGAAGTCGATCTCGGTGTTCGACGAGATGCCCACGAGTGCCTTCTCGATGAAGGAGTCGGTCGCGATGATCCGCGCCTCTTGCTCCCGGGCTTCGGCCTCGGTGGCGGCGATGGTGGGAGAGACGACGAAGAGGAGCTTGATCTCGTCAGGGTCGCGGCCGGCGGCTTCGGCGCGGGCGCGGATGTCGTCGCGGTACTCCTTCATGCCCGCGGTGCCGGTGCCGACCGCGATGATCGCGTCGGCCGCGCCCGCGGCGAACGCACGACCCCGAGGGGAGGCCCCGGCCTGGAAGAACGCGGGCCGGTGCTGGGGCGAGGGCACGGTGTTGAGCGGCCCGCGGGACTTGAAGTACTTGCCTTCGAAATCGATGGTGCGGACCTTGCGGAAGTCGGCGAAGGTGTTGGTCTCGCGGTCCATGACAACCGCGTCGGGCTCCCAGGAGTCCCACAACTGGTTGACGACGTCGAAGTACTCCTCGGCGACGTTGTAGCGCTCGTCGTGCTCGGGAAGACCCTCGAGCCCGAAGTTCTGGGCGGCACGGTCCTCAGCCGAGGAGACGA
>NZ_JBQQCG010000259.1:0-645 GCF_052245575.1 Streptomyces sp. 2A115
CCGCACCCCGTGCCGGGCCACCAAATGCCGCGCCACCAGGCCACCCAACGACCCGGCACCCGAGACCAGAACGGTCCCTTCCGGGCCGAACACCGCCCTTGCGGTGGGCACTTGAGGAACGGCACGGTTGAGCCGAGGGACCGACAGCGCCGTGCCACGGACGGCAACCTGCGGCTCCCCACTGGCCAGTACCGGACCCAACACCCGCTCCACACCACCGTCGGTGGCAGGGTCGATGTCCAACAGCACGAACCGATCGGGATGTTCAGCCTGCGCGGCACGAACCAGACCCCACACCGCCGCGCCCGCCGGGTCACTCACCCCACCCTCACCACCGGCCGGTACCGCACCCCGGGTCAGGACCACCAGCCGCGACTCCTCCAGCTCCACACCGGTGGCCAGCCACGCCTGCACCACCGCCAACACCCGGGCGGTCAGGTCCAGAACCGCGTCCGCCTCGTCACCGCCGACGGCTTCCAGGACCACTACTGGCGGCACATCCTCCCTGCCCGCCAGCGCCGTCACCTCGTCAGCCGTGGCCACCGCCACCCACGACGGCGACGCCTCCGCCCCCTGAGCCGACGACAGCTCGGTCCACTCCACCCCGAACAACGAGTCACGGCTGTCATCCGCCGCCGTCTCCAA
>NZ_JBQQCG010000026.1:0-127629 GCF_052245575.1 Streptomyces sp. 2A115
CCGCCCCGCCGGAGCCGCATCCCCCCGGGACCCCCCAGCCACACCGGCCTGAATGGCCAACGGCGCGGACCCCTTCCCAAACTCGACCATCCAGTCCGCGGTCTCCGCCCGCACCAACTCCGTCACGTCCTCGGAGAACCGCCGCAACACCCCGAGACACCGCTCGGCAGCCTCCCCGGCGGTCCCTTCCGTGGGCCCGAGAACCTCCCGCACACACTCCGACGCCCAGTCGAACTGAAGCACCTGCAACCGCCGCTGCACGGCCTGAGCGGTGGCCACATCCCTTATCCACCCGGACGTGACCCCGAAGAAACGGTCCCCCGCCACACACGCGACCCCGAGCAACAACGCCAGATACCCCCAGGTAGCGGCCCCGCCGAGCACTCCGGCGAGATCGAGCAGCGGCAACGCGCCTCCGGCAACCCCACCCACGGCCGCGCCGTACCGCAACGCCCGCGCCCCCCGCCGCTTCCACACCCGGTCGGCGAGATACCAGGACGCCGTGGCCAGTGCCCCCGCCTCCACCCACCGGTACAGCTCATGAAGCCGCTCGGCGGGCTCCCCCCAGTCCCCGAGCGGAAACGCCCGCCCCATCAGGTCGTCAGGCGGCTCACCCTCCTGCCCCGCACCATCACCCCGACCGTCGTCGTCCTGGGCCGACCCCTCGGGCTGCATGTCCGGCTGGCTCACCCGACGCTCCCTACTCATGACGTTGCGTGACGGCAATGTGGCGCGAGGTGCTCATGCGCCGCTCCTTTACTACCTCCCAATGGGTGGCGATAGCCCTGGTTTCGGAGGTTTTCCGCTCGGACGTGGGCGTTGATCAGGTATAGGCCAACCTGTCGTGTCACTCGAAAGAGTGCTGGGGCGACGGCTGCGTAGACCACGTAGGCTCGTGCCAAGGCGGGAACACCGCCGGACAGGCGTACGGCCAGCACCATTCACGGCCGTACACACAGCCGTACACAAAGTCGTAGACGTAGCCGTACTCACAGTCGTACTCACAGCCGTACGAAACCAGGAGCTGATCGTGATTCCCGGTGGTGGCCAGCCCAATATGCAGCAGCTGCTCCAGCAGGCCCAGAAGATGCAGCAGGACCTCGCGAACGCACAGGAGGAGCTGGCGCGGACGGAGGTCGACGGCCAGGCGGGCGGCGGCCTGGTGAAGGCGACGGTGACGGGCTCCGGCGAGCTGCGTGCCCTGGTCATCGATCCCAAGGCCGTCGATCCGGAGGACACCGAGACCCTGGCCGACCTGATCGTCGCGGCGGTCCAGGCGGCCAACGAGAACGCCCAGACCCTCCAGCAGCAGAAGCTCGGCCCGCTGGCCCAGGGCCTGGGCGGCGGCAGCGGCATCCCTGGCCTGCCGTTCTAAGTCAACCCGGCAGTCTCTTCTAAGAAGGCCGGGCGCCAACTACCGTACGTACCAAGAAGGCAAGCCCGACTACGGTACGTACCCAGTAAGCGAGCGAGTGGGAACAGGAAGGCAATCCGTTGTACGAAGGCGTGGTCCAGGACCTCATCGACGAACTGGGGCGGCTCCCCGGCGTCGGTCCCAAGAGCGCGCAGCGGATCGCCTTCCACATCCTCCAGGCGGAGCCGACGGACGTGCGCCGTCTCGCGCAGTGCCTGATGGAGGTCAAGGCGAAGGTCCGCTTCTGCGCGACCTGCGGCAACGTCGCTCAGGAAGAGCTGTGCAACATCTGCCGCGACACCCGCCGCGACCTCTCCGTCATCTGCGTGGTGGAGGAGCCGAAGGACGTGGTCGCGATCGAGCGGACGCGTGAGTTCCGGGGCAAGTACCACGTCCTGGGCGGCGCGATCAGCCCGATCGAGGGTGTGGGCCCGGACGACCTGCGTATAAGGGAGCTGTTGGCGAGGCTGGCCGACGGCGCGGTCACGGAGCTCATCCTGGCCACGGACCCGAACCTGGAGGGCGAGGCCACAGCCACGTACCTCGCCCGCATGATCAAGCCCATGGGCCTCAGAGTGACCCGCCTGGCCAGCGGTCTGCCGGTAGGCGGTGACCTGGAGTACGCCGATGAGGTAACTCTGGGCCGGGCCTTCGAGGGGAGGCGGTTGCTCGATGTCTGAGAACGCCCCGCGGACGAGGTCACCCTGGGCCGCGCCTTCGAGGGAAGGCGGCTGTTGGATGTCTGAACGCGCACTGGGTGCACCAGGCGTACTTCGTGTTCGTGACGAAGTTCTTGAGGAAGTTCATGAGGAAGGTCGGCTTCTAGATGTCTGACGCCACGCTGCACGCGACCAGCCAGGACCCCGACGACTTCGCGGTCCAGATCGCGGACCAGGTCGAGAGCTTCGTCGTCGCGGTCACCGAGGTGGCCAAGGGTGACGAGCCGGACTCGGCCGTCCCCTTCCTCCTCCTGGAGGTCTCCCAGCTCATGCTGGCCGGCGGCCGGCTGGGCGCGCACGAGGACATCGTCCCGGACGAGCGCTACGAGCCCGACCTGGGCCCCGAGCCGGACGTCGACGATCTCCGCGAACGCCTGGCGACCATGCTGGAGCCGATCGACGTCTACTCGGAGGTCTTCGACCCCTACGAGCCCCGCAAGGCCCGGGTGCCCGCCCGTATCTCGGACGACCTGGCCGATGTCATCACGGACCTCCGCCACGGCATGGCCCACTATCGCGCGGGCCGCACCACCGAGGCCCTGTGGTGGTGGCAGTTCTCGTACTTCTCCAACTGGGGCTCCACGGCGTCGGCGACGCTGCGGGCCTTGCAGTCGCTGGTCGCCCATGTCCGCCTGAACCAGCCCCTGGAGGAACTGGACGGCCTCGACACCGACCAGGACCTCAGCGAGGACGCCCTCGCGGAGGAGGCCGGCAAGGTGATGGCCGAGGAGATCGCGGAGCCGTTGGGGTTGCGGACGGTCAAGTAGCGGGGTTTTTCCGTACGTTGTTGTGGGGACTGATCAGTCCGGAGGCGGGAGCAGGATGTCGACGACGTCGCGGAGCGGGCCGATCAGGTCGTCGGGTGTCGCGTCGCTCAAGGGCTGCAGGCCAACGGCGGATCGTACGACGGCGACCCCGACACCCAGCGCGACCAGGAGTTCCGCCCTCAGCAGGCGTTCGTCGCCGTCCTGAGTGCAACGCCCGACACGACGTTCAACGGATTCGCCGTTTCCCTCTGAGCGGCGCAGCGCACCTTGCAGGTCGGCGTGCCTCACCAGCCCCCCGCAAGGTGCCTGTCATGCCCGACGTGCCAGGTCAGACGTGCCAGGTCAGACGTACCAGGTCAGCAGCCGGCGGACGAGGTGTAGGAAGCGCTTCTCCAAGCGCCATTGAGGTAGATGTGGTAGACCCCGTCGATCCGCCGGAAGGTGACCTGCCCCGAGTTCTCCCATCCGACGTACCTGATGTCCCGGTTGTTGCCGAGGTCGACGAGGGAGTTGTCCGCCTTGCCCATCGTGATGGGCCCCGCGCTGCCGTCGTCGCCCAGGCCGTACCAATTCTGGTAGGCCCTGGTGGCCGCGATGGTGCCGCTGCCGAAGTCGCAGTCGATGGGTCCGGTGTAGAAGCCTTCGGCCCGGAGGACCAACTGCCACAGCGCCACCGCCCGGGTGTTGTTGTTGGAGTTGTAATCCAGGGGCCCCTCGTCGCCCCAGTCGTTCCTCACACCGGTGTTGCCCCAGTCGGCGCCACCGATGACGCCGCTGGAGACCGACGCGCCGGCCGTCGGCGCCGTCAGGACTCCGCCGCAGGCGATGGCCGCGGCGGTGAGAGCGAGGGTGAGGCGCTTGGAAGGTCGCAACTTGTGTCCTTTCATACGACGGCAGTCGTCACCGAGCCGTCGAGGTCGCATGTCGTGGTTTTCGGTGTTGCGGCGCGGCCGGGGCGGCGGGGCACGGCGCCGTAGTCGCCCTGGTGGCACTGGGACTGCCGGCGGCGGCTTGTCATGGATCCGTGCCGACCGGATTCGTATCCGGGGCTCGCTCAATGAGTGGGCCCCGGATACGAATCCGGGGGTCGCTCAATGAGTGATCGTCTTCACGCCGCAGGTTTCGCAGCTCTTGTGCTCTGTCTTCGTGAACGTGTATCCGCTGGGGGTTGAAGCGTCAGCTTTTCGAGCGTCGTGGATCCAACTACTCGTGCGAGCGCTGCCACCGGCGGTGGGCTTCATCGTCACCCGCAGCCAGGCATGGCCGGAGCAGGAGCCTGAGAGCTTCTGGGAGTACGCGTAGTGGTGCTCGCTGTATCCCGTGTACCCACAGCTGCCACGGCTCAGGTCAACCGACCCAGCGTGCGCCTGCGCCGCGGTGGCAGTGAAGAGGGCGAGGCTTGTCGCTGCCCCCGCTGCCAGAAATCCCCGAGTGATGTTGTGCCTCAATCGCGCCATTGATTCCTCCGCCTCCTAATTGATGAGGTCATGCGTGGTCATGCGTGGACGACCGGGCCGTCCGCGGTGAGTTCGGTGTCCGCGGTGAGTTCGGTGCACAGCCCGTGCGCCCGTCACTCCCCCCGGCGTCACGGGCTGTTGGTCACACCGTGGGGCAGGGATGTGGCGATAACCTTGCGATAACCTTGCTTGGCTGGTCAGCGGGTGGTTGAGGGCCCGGTGTGGCGGAGGCGCACCCGAGAGGCAGGCCATGCGGAGCAGCGCCGGGGAGGCATGGTGGAGTTTCCGCCGCAGGGGCCGGTGGAGTTACGGGGCGCGGACCGCTCGGTGGATCTGGGTCCTGCAGAACAACGCACGGTCTCGGCGGTGTTGTCGGTAACGCGGGCCGCTGGGTGACGGTGGAGACGCTGATCGACCGGGCCCGGAGTGAAGACGCGCCCGCTCAGGCCATTCCGGTCGGTCAGGGTATGGGCGAGTCGGCGATGCGGCGGTACTCCGCTTCGGCCAATACGGACAGGCCGTGGGCACCGCGCGTCCCGGACAGGGCTTGCGCCTGTTCGAGTTGGGCCAGGGCATCGGTCCTGCGATCGGGCGACGCGGCCAGGGCGATGCCGGCCTTGATGCGGGCGATTGCTTCGTAGAGCGGCATACGGCAGGTGCTGAACACCTCAGCGGCCTCCTGCGCGAACCGCGCCGCGACAATCGCGGTGTCCTGCCGGGCGAGGTGGAGCTCGGCGCTGGAGAGCGCGATGAAGGCCCGCTGGTGGTGTGGTCCGTCAGGACTGGCCGAGGCCGCCGCCCGGTCCGCCCACGAGCCGGCGGCGGCGAGATCACCCCTGGCCAGCTCCGCGCTGGTCAGCAGCCCGAACCACAGAGCGCGCATCGAAGCCTCGAACCTGAGCAGGTCGGGGCCACCGCCTGCGCGGGTGACCATGCGGACGCAGCCGTCCGGGTCACCGTTGAAGAGCATGGACTGACCGAGAATCCCGAGCGCGATCGACCTGACCTGTGAGGGCCCGGGATCATCGGCCGTGTTCACGGAGGCCGCCAGCTTCTCGAAGATGGAATTGGCCGTGGCGTAGTCGCCTTGCCACAGGCGAGTCGCGGCGAGCACGGCGGAGGCGAACGAGGACGCCTCTTCGCTGCCGACCACCGACGCGACTTCCAGCGCCTCCTCAGCGCATCTGCTCGCGTCGTCCAGGCGTCCGAGGAGCAGGTGGGCGTGCGCGGAGGCGGCGAACAGGTCGCTGAGCAACAGGCTGTTGCCAGTACGGCGGGACAACTCGAGTCCCTGGCCGAGATGTTGCAGCGCCGAGTCGTAGCGGCCCTGCAGCAGTTCCGTCCAGCCGATCACAGAAAGGGCGTCGATGTACTCCGGCCGCTCACTCTGCGCTCCGCCGAGCGTCTCGAGCAGTTGGCCGAGGTGGGCGCGGGAGCGGGCGTGTTCGCCGGTCGAAGCGTACGCAAGCGCCAGCAGCCCTCGGGCCAGGGCGAGCCGTGGCGGGTCGCCCGCTCTCTGTGCCGAAACAAGTGCCTGTTCGCTCCAGCGGACCGCTGTGGAGAACTCATCCGTGCGCTGTGCGATGGCGGCGAGCGCCATCTCCAGCTCCGCGATGTCGTGCTCCGACCGGCCGTCCCGGTCCTCCAACTCGCGTAGCAGCAAACGCATTGCCTGCTGGTACCCGCCGAGCATCCACTCCATCGTGGCTTGTGCGACGACGACCCGGACCCGCATGTTCCCCGCCTGCGCAGGCAGCAGCGAGGCCGTGGCACGCAGCTGGTCACGGCTTTCTCGCAGCCGTCCGGCCGCGCCGAGCGCGCCGGCCTTCTGGAACCACAGTTCCGGCCTCAGGCGGCCGTCGTCACCCAGCAGCCGGAGGGCTTCCCCTGTCCAATGCGCGGCGGTGGCCGGAGCGATGGTCAGCACGTCGCGGGCAGCCCGCGCCAGCAGATCCGCCGCCTTCTCGTCACCCGGATGTGCCGATCGCTGTACGTGCGAGGCCTGGGCGGCCGACGAGGCTCCGCGCGCCGCCAGGCACTCCGCGGCGCGGCCATGCGCGCTGATCAGCCAGCCGGCGCCCGCCCCTTCGTACACGGCGGCACGCACGAGCGGATGGCGGAACCTGAACTGGCCCGGGGCTCCCACCGGCCGCACCATGTCGTGTGCGGCGAGTTCGTCGAGGGCTGTCAGAGTGCGCGCTTGATCGGCCCCGGCGACGGCCGCGACCATCGTGGCCGTGAAGGAGTCGCCGAGAACCGCGGCCACCCGTGCGGAGAGCCGCGCCGGATCCGACAGGCCCTCCAGCTCCGCCAGGAGCGAGTCCCGCACTGGTCGGGGCACGTCTCGCACGGAGGCTGCCGGATCCAACGGGACGGCCGCCGCGAGCTGCTCGGAGGGCATCCGGGTCAGCGCTTCCAGGTAGAACGGATTGCCGCCGCTGACCTCGTACAGCTGCCGCCAGCGCCCTGGGCCCATGTCGCTCGGGAACAGCTGTACCGCGTCGGTGGACGACAGCGGACCCAGTCTCACCCGGGACAACCGGCTGTCCGCCCCGGCCCGGGCCAAGGCCGCCGACAGACGAGGCGGAATCTGCCGAGGACGGTGGGCAAGCGCGAGCAGCACCCGTGCCGGCGGATGCCGTATCAGGTGGTCGATCAACTCAGCGGTCGCGTCGTCCGCCCAGTGCAGATCGTCCAGGCTGAGTACAAGCCCCCGGCCACCACCGCCCATGGCTTCCGGTCCACCACCGGCCATGGCTTCCAGTAACGACCGCACTGCCCGGTGGAGCCAGTACCGCTCGGCCCGCACCGGCCCCGCCGCCAGGCGGTCGTCCCACAGTGCGGGAAAGACAGCACCGAGTTGGCGCACGGCCGCCTTCGGCAACGCGTCCACAGGGTTGCCGCCCGGGACCGCGGAAGCGAGGTGGTCGTCCAGCGCGTCCACGAAGGCACCGTACGGAGCCTGGTCGAACTGCACGCTGCGCCCGGCCAGCACAAGCAGCCCATGCTGCCTCGCCCGCTCGCCCAGCTCGGCGAGCAGGCGCGTCTTGCCGATACCCGGTTCACCGGCGAGCTCCACCACGTGCGCCTGGGTGCCGGGCCCACCCGTGGCCACGTCCTCGAGGACGCCGTCGAACATCGCCATCTCTTCGGCACGTCCCACCAGTCGGCCGCTCAGACGGCTGACCGCTGCGGGATGCGTCCCGACGGTGGCCACCGCCGGGCGGCGGGTGCCTCCCGGACTCTCGCCGCGGTCGGCCCGGCCGGGGGCGGTGTCCTCGCCACGCAGAATCGTCTGATGCAGCCGCCGCACCTCGGGTCCCGGGTCGGTACCGAGTTCCTCGGCCAGCCGCTCCCGTAAGGCCCCGAAACAGGCAAGGGCTTCCGGACCGCGTCCGCCGATGTGCAGCGCCCTCATCAACGCTGCGGCGAGCGGCTCAACCAGCGGGTGCTCGGCGACCAGATCAGGCAGCCGACCGACCACCGCCGCATGGTTGCCCGCTTCCAGCTCGCAGTCGGCCCAGGCAACCAGCGCGGCGACGTACTCCTGCTTCCAGCTTTCCCGGGCCCGGACCACCCCGGGCCCGGGCAGTCCGACCAAGGGTTCTCCCCGCCACAACGCACATGCCTGACGCAGCAGCAGCGCGCGTTCCCCCTGCGTGCGGGCAGATCCGTGGGCCTGCTCGACCAGACGCCGGAAGCGGTGCAGGTCCACTTGGTCCGGGGCCACGTCGAGCAGATATCCGTCGGCGCGGCGCAGGACGCGCGGTGGTGTGGTGAGGTCGCTGTACTCGGGAACCGGGGTGCCCGGTGTCGCCTCCAGGAGCCTCCGGATCCGGGCGATGTGCGAATAGAGCGAGGCGCGGGCCCCGGCAGGCGGGCGCTCACCCCACAGCCGGTCGATCAGCGTGTCGACCGGGACCGGCCGGCCGGCCTCTGCCAGCAGGAAGGCGAGTACGGCCCGACGCTGCGGCGGGCCGGGCTCCATGGCTCGGCCGGCCACGCGTAGCTCCAACGGGCCCAGCAGTCGAAAATCCGTCATGCCAACCCGTCTGATCCGTCCGCTCCACCACCTTGGGTGCGGGTCCATAACAGCAGTCGCATGCGGGGTGGACAAGGTTTCGACAAGGTTGTCGCCAGGGCGGGACGCCACCATCGACGCATACACCGCCGAGCGGCCGAGCAGGCCGGCGCCCACGGGCACGGAACGAGCCAAGGGCTTCGGCGACGGGGGCAGGTCGCTCGGCGGTGTCGGCAGGAGGAACGCTCGCCCCGCGCCGGACCGGTGCGCCCGGTGCCAACAGGAAGTACATCCACCGGAAGCCGACCGCCTCGCGGCCGACGGACTCCGCGTCACCGTCCGCCGCCTCGATGAGATCCGCGGCGGCCTGTTCCCCCGCGTACGCCCTGGATGCGGACCGCGTCGAAGTGGACGCCGCAGACGCGGAGCCGGTGGCCGGGGAGGGGGAGACCTGGCGGGCCGACCTGACCGGCGGTTCAGCCGCCGGTCACTCGGTGCGCAGCGCCGTGGCCGTGCGGGTCCCGGCCGCCCAGCCGGCCGGGAGCAGTGCGCCCAGCACGGCGATCGCGATCCCGGCCAGCCCCAGCAGCACCAGGCGCGGAGCGTCGAACACATCGAGGACCGACGGCGGCAGATTGGTGCCCGCCGCGTGCCCCATCACCGGCAGCACGAAGCCGTGCAGCGCGAACCCGGCCGGCACGCCGATCAGTCCGCCGAGCACGCCGATCCCGGCCACCGAGGCGAGCACGAGGCTCACCGTCTGGCGCGGTGACATGCCGAGTGCCTTGCAGACGCCCATGTCGTGGACGCGTTCCCGGGTGTCGAGGACGACGGAGTTGAGTACGCCGAGGCCCGCTACGGAGACCAGCATGAGGGTGAGCAGGACCGCCATCGCCTCCAGGACGAGGATCATGTTCTCCTGCTCCGAGGGGGATTTGATCATGACGTCGCCGCCCAGGGGCCGCACCGCGGCGGCGAGTTTCCCGGCATAGTCGGCGGGGGAGACGCCCGGCTTCACGTCGATGGCGAAGGTGTCGGGCTCGGCCGCGGGGAAGCTGTCGAGGTCCGCGTGGATCCGCATGCCGTCGTCCGAGGTGTCGAAGGCCTCGCCGACGATCCGCAGGGTCTGTGTGTCGTTCTGGAGGGTCACCCGCACCTTGTCGCCGATCCTGGTGCCGGTCCTCTCCAGGAAACCCGTCGGCACGACCATCTGTCCCGCACCGCCGATCCAGTGCCCGGAGATCATCTCGTAGCTGCCGGAACGTGAATCGCCCTGGTAGAGGCCGGCCCGGACCGAACCGGAGATCCCGGCCACGGTGACCTCCTTGTAGGACAGGCCGTAGTACGAGGCGGTGTCCGCCTGTGCCTCGATGGCGGCGCGGACCCGTGCCGGGTCGGCGGAGGGGAGTTCGTCGACCCCTTCGGCGGGGCGAGGCCCGCCGTTGCCGGTCGGTGCGCCGTTGATGGCGGTGACCTCGGCGCGCTCCTCGGGCTCCTGCGCGTGGCCGATCGCGGTCAGGGACAAGGTCAGCCCCATCGCGAAAGTCGCCGCGACGGTGCCGAAGGCCACCGCGAGCAGCATCGCGAGCGCCCGGACCGGGTGGGCGAAGGGGCTTGCGAGGCCGTAGGTCACCGCCCGTGGCAGCGGCAGCCGCCCCGCCGCGCGGTGTGCCCACTGGCCGCGCCCCGTGCGCGGCGCCCGGCCGACCGCGATGGCCTCGGCCGTACGCAGCCGTCCGGCCCGCAGCGCGGGCACCAGCGCCGCGATCCCGACGACGAGCAGCGCGCCGGCCGCCACCACGACGTCCACCCACCAGGCCACGGAGAGCGAGGCGGTGCCGTACACCGACTCGGTGTCCGCCAGCAGCGGCATGGCCAGGACATTTCCCAGTACGACCCCCAGTGCGATGCCGGCGCCGGCCGGGATCAGCGCCTGGGCCACATAGGCGCGTACGACCTCACGCGGTGTGAAGCCGATGGCCTTGAGGATGCCGATCCTGCGCAGGCTGGTGCCGACCGCGCCGCTGATCACACTGCCGACGATGATCACCGACATCACGATGCCGAGCACGCCGAACGCGATCAGGAACGGGATCGTCGGCGCCGCGCCCTGATCGGCGGCGCGCTTGGCGTCCAGCCAGGATTCGGCGCCCAGCAGCGCTCCCGACGGCACGGCGGCGGCGAGCTTCTTCCGGTCGGCGGCGATCTGCCCCTTCGTCGAGGCGGAGTCGAAGCGGTAGAGCATCTGACTCGTGACCGGGCTGTCCTTCGACCCCAGTGCCCTGACCTGCCCGGGGGTCGCCCAGGCATCGGCGGTCCTGGCGGCCGACATGGCGAAGCCGACGACCGTCAGGGTCTGGCTGTCCGCCGCGTCCGAAGTCCTCAGGGTGGAGCCGGCCTTGAGGAAGGGTCCCTCGAACGACGCGGAGAGCACGACCTCGCCCGGCTTCGCCGCCCACCGGCCGGACTTGAGGTCCAGGTCGTCCACGTCGCCGTGCGGACCGGACCGCCCGACCAGGGCAAGTCCGGGCAGGTGCCCGCCGTTCGCATCCACCGGGTGGACGGTCGTGGACGGGTACGGCCCCGCGCTCGCGGTGACGCCGGCCAGCCGCCCGGTCGCCTCGATGTCCGCCGTACTCACTTCGGCCGGATCGAACTGCGCTGTGATGTGCGCTCCGTGCTGCTTCGCGAAGGCGTGGTCGAAGGGCGCGTTCGCGGCGACCATGAGCGACCCGGCGACCACGGCCGAGGCCACGGCCATCATCGTGGCGATGGCGATCACGATCGTCTGCACCCGTCGCCGGCCCACCCCGGAGCGTACGACCCGGCCGAGCGCACCCGAGCCCCAGCGGCTCATCGGACGGCCGCCGCACGCGTGTCGAGGGCGAGGTGACCGTCGACCAGATGAATCGTGCGGCTCGCGCACGACTCCGCCAGCGCCAGGTCGTGTGTGACCAGCACGATGGTCTGCCCGCCGCGGTGCAGATCCACCAGCAGTTCCCGTACGTCATGGCCCGACGCGGTGTCGAGCGCGCCGGTCGGCTCGTCGGCGAGCAGCAGCGCGGGCCGGTTGACCAGCGCGCGGGCCACCGCGACCCGCTGGCGTTCACCGCCGGACAGCCGGCCCGGGTAGGCGCGGGCGTGCTTGGTGATGCCGAGCACCTCCATGAGCTCACCGGCGCGGGCCGCGGCCTTGCGCCGCGGGGTGCCCGTCAGCTGGGCGGGGAGCTGGATGTTGTCGGCGACGGTGAGGTCGTCGAGCAGATTGAAGAACTGGAAGACCATGCCGATCCGCTCGCGGCGGAACCGGGCCAGCGCGTGCTCGGTCAGCTGGTCGATCCGCCGCCCGGCCACGGTCACGGCCCCTTCGGTCGGCTTGTCCAGTCCGGCGACGAGGTTCAGCAGCGTGGACTTGCCGCTGCCGGAAGGGCCCGTCACGGCGAGCGCCTCGCCCTGTTCGACGGTGAGCGTGAGCGGTCCGAGCGCGGGCGCGCCGGCGCTGTCGTACCGCTTGGCCACGCCCTCCAGTTGGATCACCTGAGTCATTGGAGTGTCCGTCCTTACGCTCGAGAGGGCCTCTGCCGGTTCCAGAACGTAGGGGCGGCCGCGCGCCGGGCGCGTCGGCCGCGGCACCGACGTCCGGCCCTTCCCCCGGAGGATCCGGCCGCGGGGTCATCCCTGCGACGTACTCCTCCCGGACAAGATCCTGGGCGCGCAGGCTGATGCGGGCCGCGGCGGGCGGGTCACACAATGAGCCGGTGGACACGGAGGACCGGCGAGGATGGCGGCAGCAACTGCGCGACGCGCTACGGCCGGAGGCGAGGCCCGCCCCGCTGTCGCGCGGGGCGGTGCGCGTCGACGTGGTGCTGGCGGTCGTGCTGACCGTCATCGCGCTGATCGTGGCGGCGCGTTATCCCGACAGCGGGCCGGTTCAGATCACGCGCGACGCTCCCTTTCCGCCCCCGCCCCCGCCCGCTCCGGGCCTCCCGGTGCCGGAGGAGCAGTCCTCGTCGCCGGTCTGGCCGCTCGTCGTGCTGTCGGCGCTGCCGCTGGCGGCCCGGCGCCGGTATCCGCTGGCCGCGTTCGCGGTGGTGCTGGGCGCGACGCTGGTCATGGTCGACGACGCCTCCTGGATGAACGTGGTGACCTGCGTCATCGGCGCGTACAGCGCTGTCGTCCACAGCCGCTACCGGATGCGCGCGATGGCCGGACTGGTCGTCGCCGCCGTGCTGGCCGGTCTCGCGTTCCGCAGGACGGAGCCCATCCTGCCGGGCTGGTCGAGCCCGGCGGTCGTGCTGCTGATCGCCGGGGTGCTGGCCAGTCTGGTCCGATTCTGGCAGCGGCAGTTGACGGCGAGCCGGGACCGGTACGCGAAGCTGCAGCGGGCCCAGGAAGAGGCCACGCGCCGGGCCATCGAGGAGGAACGGTCCCGGATCGCCGCCGAGTTGCACGACGTCGTGACCCACAATGTGAGCGTGATGGTGATTCAGGCGGGCGCGGCGCGCAAGGTGATGGACGCGGCGCCCGAGCGGTCGAAGGCGGCCCTGCTCGCGGTCGAGGCCGGCGGACGGGCCGCCATGGCCGAACTGCGCCATGTGATGGGCCTGCTCGCGGGCCCGGACCACGAGCGCCCCGACGGCCTCGCGCCCCAACCCGGGCTCGGGCAGCTCGACGCCCTGGTCGAGCGGGTGCGCGGCGCCGGGACACCGGTGCACGTCGCGGTGTCGCTGCCACCGGACCCGCTGCCGCCCGGCGTGGACCTCGCGGCGTACCGGGTCGTCCAGGAGGCGCTGACCAACACGATCAGGCACGCGCCCGGCGCCGACGCCTCCGTCACGATCGGCTACGCCGACGACTGCCTCGAACTCGAGGTCACCGACACCGGTGGTGTGCGGGACGCCCGGCCGGCGGAGGGCAACGGCCGCGGCCTCATCGGACTGCGTGAGCGGCTGGCGGTCTACGGCGGCGAACTGACGGCCGGGCCCACCCTTGCCGGCGGCTACCGGATCAAGGCCCGAGTCCCCCGGCGGACGGCATGAGCGGAGCGCCCCTGCGCGCCGTCATCGCCGACGACCAGGCCTTGGTGCGCACGGGCTTCGGGATGATCCTCGCCGCCGACGGCATCGAGGTGACGGCCGAGGCGGCCGACGGAGTCCAGGCGGTCGACGCGGTCCGCCGCACCCGGCCCGACATCGTGCTCATGGACATCCGGATGCCGCGGATGGACGGCATCGAGGCGACCCGGCGGATCCTCGCCGACGGCGGCCCGGACGGCACCAGGGTCATCATCCTGACCACCTACGATCTCGACCACTACGTCTACGCCGCGCTCTCCGCCGGAGCAAGTGGCTTCCTGCTCAAGGACGTCACCCCCGAGTACCTGGTGACCGCCGTACGTCTGGTGCGGTCCGGCGACGCCCTGCTGGCACCGGCGATCACCCGTCGGCTGATCGAACGCTTCGCGCGGCGCGACGAGCCCCGGATCACCACCGCGCACCGCGATCTGTCCGGCCTGACACCGCGCGAACTCGAGGTGCTCCGCCTGCTCGCGACGGGCCTCAGCAACGCCGAGCTCGCCGACCTCCTGGTCCTCAGCCCGACCACGGTCAAGACGCACATCGGCCGCATCCTGTCGAAGCTGGACCTCCGCGACCGCGTCCAGGCCGTGGTGATGGCGTACGAGACGGGGCTGATCGCCCCGGGAGGCGGTGCGTGACTCCGCGCCGGTCCCGTTACTGTCCGTTCCCCTGTCTGTGTTTTGTCTGTGCGATGTCTGTGTTGTCGTTCCGTGTCGGGCCCAGTGCACACTTTGCCTTCCCCGTGGCCGATTTCGTGCGGTGATCTCCGCCTCATCTCCATGGCCTCTATGACCCGAAAAGGGTGTGCCGCGGACGGCGATCCGGCCGTCGGCGCCTGCTCTTCGATCTTGCGTAACCAGCCCGCCACCTGGGGGCCCTGGCGAATTGGACGAACCTTGGATGAGTGCTGGATCTGTGCTGGGCAGACCTTTACCAGTGTGACGAGAGGGTTGGGATCGTTCCCGCCGCAAGGGAACGAATCAGCCCCCCCAGCACAGGAGTTGTCATGCAGCGTCACATACGAACCCGCGCCGCGATCGTCGCCGCCGCCCTCGTGGCCGCCGGAGCCGTCACCGTCGGTGTCAGCCAGGCCGAGCCGGTGAAGCAGGCCAAGCCCGCCAAGTCCAAGGCCGCGGCGCCCACCAAGGCGGAGATCGCCGGGCTCTTCGACGAGTGGAACGCGGCTCTGCAGACCAGAGACCCCGAGAAGGTCGCCGACCTCTACGCCCCCGACGCGGTGCTGCTGCCCACCCTTTCGCCCGAGGTCCGTACCGACCGCGCGGGCATAGTGGACTACATGGAGCACTTCCTGGCGAAGAAGCCGAAGGGCGAGATGGTCAAGCAGGTCGTCAACGTCCTCGACTCCAACTCGGCGATCGACGCCGGTCTGTACGACTTCCACCTGACGAACCCGGACACCGGTGAGAAGACCACGGCCAAGGCGCGCTTCACCTTCGAGTACGAGAAGCGCGGCGGCAAGTGGCTGATCGTCAACCACCACTCCTCGGCGCTGCCCGTCGCAAGCTGAAGCGGACGCACAGCCCCCCGCCCGGAGCGTCCCGTAGTTCCACCGCACCGCCGTCATCCGTGACCAACTGCTTGACGATGGCCAGGCCGAGCCCCGAGCCGGACCGGCCCGTCAGGCCCTGGCCGCGCCAGAAGCGGTCGAAGGCGCGGGACTTCTCCTGGTCGGACATACCGGGGCCCTGATCCCGCACGGACAGCACCACCTGATCGGCACGGGCCGACACCCGGACGGTGATCGTGCCACCGTCCGGGGACACCTCCAGGGCGTTCGACAGCACGTTGTCCAGCACCTGGTCCAGGTGACCCGGGCTGGCCAGCACGAGCGGCCGGCCCTCGACCTCCTCCTCCAGCGCGATGGTCACTCCGCGCTCGTCGGCGGCCGGCCGCCACACGGAGAAGCGTTCCTCGATCACGTCGAGCAGTTGGAGCGGCTCGGCCGCGGACACCTTCGCCTCCGCGCGCGCGAGCACCAGCAGGCCGTTCACCAGGCGGCTCATCCGGACCACTTCGGAGGTGGCCTGCTCCACGTCCTCCCGTACGAAGTCGTCGTCGGTCCCGTCCGCGATGTTGTCCAGGGAGAGCCGCAGCGCCGTCAGCGGAGTACGCAGTTGGTGCGAGGCGTCGGCCACGAAGATCCGCTGGGAGGCGATCAGGCTGTCGAGGCGTTCGCCGGCCGAGTTGAGCGTGCGGGCCAGTTGCTGGGTTTCGTGCGGGCCCGTGACCGGTGAGCGTGCCGTCAGATCGCCGTCGCTGAAACGGGTCGCCATGTCGTTGAGCTGTCGCAGCGGGCGGGTGAGGCGGCGGGCCACGTAGGCGCCGATGAGGGCGGCCACGGTCAGCACGCTCACCGCGAGGATCGCCCGGAAGCCCCAGATGTTCCACAGCCGCGCGCTCAGGTCGGAGGTCGCGTACCGGATGCGCACCGCGCCCACGGTCCGGTCCTTGTCGTCCGTCGCCCTGGCGGGGACCGTGATCACGAGGTGGCGGCCCCAGACGAAGGACGAGCCCCAGTCGACCGTCGAGCGGCCGCCGTCGCGCAGGGCTTCTGTCACGGCGCTGTCGCGGGGAGCGAGGGGGAGTGTGCCGACCCGCGTCCCGTCGGACAGCGCGACCTGCACGGTTCCGGGCGTCTCCACCGCGTACGCCGACGCCATCTGCACCAGCGCCTGCCGCGACGACGGTTCGCCGTCCGCCAGCAGCAGCGCCATCGTGGTGGCTTCCCGCCGTACGGACTCCTCGGTGTCCCCGCGCAGCTGGGCGGTCAGCGTGAACGCCACCGGCACGGTGAAGGCCGTCAGCGCCACGGCCACCAGGAGTACGTAACTGACAATCAGCTGACGAATCATGACGGACCATCAGCTCCGGAAGTCCCGGGTCCGTCAGAAGCCCTGGAGCTGTCAGAAGTCCTGGAGCCGTCAGAAGTCCGGGACGCGTCGGAAGTCCCGGAGGCTTCGAGTGTCCCGGAGGCGTCGGGTGTCCCGGACGGTTGCTCCCGCGTGATCTCCAGGCGGAACCCGACCCCCCGTACCGCCTCGATCGTGACGGCGCCCGCCAGCTTGCGTCGCAGCGCCGCGACGTGGACGTCCAGCGTCTTCGTCGGGCCGAACCAGTTCGCGTCCCAGACCGCTTCCATGATCTGCTCGCGCGACATCAGCGCGCCCGGCTCCTCGGTGAGGAAGGCCAGCAGGTCGTACTCCTTGGGCGTGAGGGCCACCTCGGTGCCGTCCAGCCGGACGCGGGCCGCCTTGCGGTCGACGGTCAGCCGGGATCCGTACTGGTCCGGGGCGCTCTCCGCCGCCGTACGCGGCTGGACGCGCCGCATCACCGCTCTTATCCGCGCGATGACCTCACGCACACCGAAGGGCTTGGACACGTAGTCGTCGGCGCCGAGCTCCAGGCCGACCACGCGGTCCGTCTCGTCGCTGCGCGCGCTGATCACGATGATCGGTACGTCTCCGCGCTCCCGCAGCGCCTTGCAGACGTCGAGTCCGTCGGTGTCGGGCAGGCCGAGATCGAGGAGTACGACGTCGTACGGATCCTCGTGGGCCAGGGCGGCACCGCCCGTGCCGACCCACGCCACCTCGAAGCCGTATCGCTGCAGCCCGCGCCGGAGCGACTGGGCGACCGGCTCGTCGTCTTCCACCAGGAGTACGCGCACAAGCGGAACCTTAGTGCTTGAAATTTAAGGCTCCGGGGGCTGGGACGGGTGCCCGTGTGACGCGCCGCACTTTGCGAGTGGGCCGGGGTTGAGCAGGGCAGGTGCGGTCCTGGAGCGGCCGGATGGCCGGACGGTCCCGATGGCCGGACGGTTTCCATTACCGGCGCCGGAAGCCGGATGACCGGGGTGATCACGTCGTGAGCGGGACATCTCACGATGCGATATCCCCGGGGTGGAATTCGGCCGCTCGTTAGACTGAGCCGACCGCAGTCGTGCGGTACGAGACGGACTGAGCGAGGAGCGCACGTGGGCCTTGTCGTGCAGAAGTACGGAGGCTCCTCCGTAGCCGATGCCGAGGGCATCAAGCGTGTCGCCAAGCGAATCGTCGACGCCAAGAAGAACGGCCACCAGGTCGTTGTCGTGGTGTCGGCGATGGGTGACACGACGGATGAGTTGATCGATCTCGCCGAGCAGGTATCGCCGATTCCTGCCGGGCGCGAGTTCGACATGCTGCTGACCGCCGGAGAGCGGATCTCCATGGCCCTGCTGGCGATGGCGATCAAAAACCTGGGGCACGAAGCCCAGTCGTTCACCGGCAGTCAGGCGGGTGTCATCACCGACTCGGTCCACAACAAAGCGCGGATCATCGATGTCACACCGGGCCGGATCAGGACGGCGCTGGACGAGGGCAACATCGCGATCGTCGCCGGATTCCAGGGTGTCTCCCAGGACAAGAAGGACATCACCACGCTGGGGCGCGGTGGGTCCGACACCACGGCCGTCGCGCTGGCCGCCGCCCTCGACGCCGAGGTCTGTGAGATCTACACGGACGTCGACGGTGTGTTCACCGCCGACCCGCGCGTGGTGAAGAAGGCCCGGAAGATCGACTGGATCTCTTCCGAGGACATGCTGGAGCTCGCCGCCTCCGGTTCCAAGGTGCTGCTGCACCGCTGCGTCGAGTACGCACGCCGTTACAACATCCCGATCCACGTCCGCTCGTCCTTCTCCGGACTGCCGGGCACCTGGGTCAGCAACGAGAATCCGCAAGGGGACACTCAGGTGGAGCACGCCATCATCTCCGGAGTCGCCCACGACGTCTCCGAAGCGAAGATCACGGTCGTCGGTGTCCCGGACAAGCCGGGTGAGGCCGCGGTGATCTTCCGCGCCATCGCGGACGCCGAGATCAACATCGACATGATCGTGCAGAACGTGTCGGCGGCCTCCACGGGCCTCACCGACATCTCCTTCACCCTCCCCAAGGCCGAGGGCCACAAGGCCATCGACGCCCTGAAGAAGGCGAAGGACGCGATCGGCTTCGACTCGCTGCGCTACGACGACCAGATCGGCAAGATCTCCCTGGTCGGCGCCGGAATGAAGACCAACCCGGGAGTCACCGCCTCCTTCTTCCAGGCGCTGTCCGACGCGGGCGTCAACATCGAGCTGATCTCGACCTCCGAGATCCGCATCTCCGTCGTGACCCGCCAGGACGACGTCAACGAGGCCGTGCGCGCCGTGCACACCGCCTTCGGGCTCGACTCCGACAGCGACGAGGCCGTCGTCTACGGAGGCACCGGGCGATGACCGGCTACGGAGGCACCGGGCACTGATGGCCAAAACCGCGGGATCCGGGACCGTGCGACCCGGATCCGCAGGACCGACGCTCGCGGTCGTGGGAGCGACCGGGGCCGTCGGCACGGTCATGCTCCAGATCCTGTCCCAGCACGCGGACATCTGGGGCGAGATCCGCCTGATCGCCTCGCCGCGCTCGGCCGGCCGCAAGCTGGCCGTGCGCGGCGAGGAGGTCGAGGTGGTGACCCTGACGGAGGAGGCCTTCGACGGGGTCGACGTCGCCATGTTCGACGTACCCGACGAAGTGTCCGAGCGGTGGGCGCCGCTCGCGGCCTCCAAGGGGGCCGTCGTCGTCGACAACTCGGGCGCCTTCCGGATGGACCCCGAGGTGCCGCTGGTGGTGCCCGAGGTCAATCCGCACGCAGCCCGCGTCCGGCCGCGCGGCATCATCGCCAACCCCAACTGCACGACCCTCTCCATGATCGTGGCCCTGGGCGCGCTGCACGCCGAGTTCGGACTGCGCGAGCTGGTGGTGTCCTCGTACCAGGCGGTGAGCGGGGCCGGGCGCCGGGGCATCGACACGTTGCGGCAGCAGATGTCACTCGTGGCCGGTACGGAACTGGGGACCACCCCCGGTGACGTACGGCGCGCGGTGGGGGACAACACCGGGCCGTTCCCGGAGCCGGTGGCGCTCAACGTGGTGCCGTGGGCCGGGACGCCGATGGAGGACGGGTGGTCCTCGGAGGAGATGAAGGTGCGGGACGAGTCCCGCAAGGTGCTCGGGCTGCCGGGGCTGCCCGTCGCCGTCACCTGCGTACGCGTCCCCGTGCTCACCACGCACTCGCTGACCGTCCACGCCCGCTTCGAGGGCGAGGTGACGGTGGACCGGGCGCGGGAGATCCTCGCCACGGCGCCCGGGGTCGTGCTCTTCGACAACCCGGAGGCGGGGGAGTTCCCCACGCCGGTCGACGTGGTGGGGACGGATCCCACGTGGGTGGGTCGAGTACGGCGGGCGCTCGACGATCCGACGGCCCTCGAACTCTTCGTGTGCGGGGACAACCTGCGCAAGGGCGCCGCGCTGAACACGGCGCAGATCGCGGAGCTGGTGGCGGCGGAGTTGGGCGCTGTGTGAGCGGTAACAGTAGATTTTCTGGCCTCGACTTGAAACGTTTGTAGGATCTGTGTGAGTTTCGTGGTTCGAACGTTGGTCCGGACCACTTGAATCGAGGGTCTCTGGCGTTCGAGGATTTTTGCTCCCCGCTCTCCGCAACCGCGCGGAGGGCGGGGAGCGTCTTTGCGGACGCCCTCAAGGGGGTGTCCGGGCGCCACGTTTCATTGGGGCATAAGGGAAGAGCTGGTATGCATGAGGGCATTTGACGCACTGTCAGACGGTCGCGTCGACCGCGGTGCGCAGCCTGACGCAAATGCGATGCCTGTCGCGTACAACCCCAACGGGGGGCAACGTGTCCAACTGGCGTGGCTGAGGTACTCGAATTCACCGCGACGCGCGGCACGGCCCTGCGTCCGCCCCGCCGATCCCGCACGTCCGGCGCGTCCGGCGGCGGCATGCCGGTGATCGCGCCCATGCCCGCAGCGCGGCCCACCCGCCTACCGAACCAGCGCGAGGGCACTGACGACGCCCTGGCGGCCGGCACGACCGTCGACCATCTCACCGAGACCTACCGCGCCCACTACCGGTCGCTCCTGCATCTCGCGGCGCTCCTTCTCGACGACACCGCGTCCTGCGAGGACGTCGTCCAGGAGGCCTTCATCCGGGTGCACTCGGCGCGCAAGCGCGTGCGCGACCCGGAGAAGACGCTCGCGTATCTGCGTCAGACGGTGGTGAACCTGTCGCGCTCGGCCCTGCGTCGACGCATCCTCGGTCTGAAGCTCCTCTCCAAGCCGATGCCCGACATGGCGAGCGCGGAGGAGGGGGCGTACGACCAGCTGGAGCGCGACGCCCTGATCAAGGCGATGAAGGGGCTCCAGAGACGTCAGCGCGAGGTCCTCGTCCTGCGATACTTCGCGGACATGACTGAGGCACAGGTCGCCGAGACGCTCGGCATCTCGCTGGGGTCGGTGAAGGCGTACGGCTCGCGCGGCATAGCGGCGCTGCGCGTCGCCATGGGGGCGTCGGCATGAGTGGGTATGACGACCGCGAGAATCGCGACAACAACGATGAGCAAGAGCAGCACGCTGGGAACGAAACTGTGAATCACGGCCCCTCGGAGAACTCGGGCCCCGGAGCGTCGGGTTTCTCGGACAAGGAAGCCACCGGCCGGGAGCCGGTGCGCTCCGGCGGGCTCAGCTCGGTCGGGCTCGGCACCGAGGAGTCCGACCTGGACGCGCTCGGATCCGACGAACTGGCGCTGCGCAGGCTGATGCACCAGGCCGTGGAGGAGATCGAACCGACCGACGGCACGCTGGAGCATCTGCGGCGCGCGGTACCGGCCCGGCGGGCGCGCAAGCGCCAGGCCGTCGTCGGCATGGCGGCCGCCGCGCTCTTCATCGGCACGGCGGTCCCGGCCCTCGTGGCCGTCTCCCACTCCTCCGGCTCCGACGCCGACCCGTCCGTCGTGGGCCACAGCTCGCAGACCCCGGGCGAGAAGAGCGAGGACGGGGGCGAGGCCACCGCGGGCAGTAGCTCCGGCAGCTCCGCGGACAAGTCCAAGGGCAAGGACAAGGGCGACAAGAAGGACGACAAGGGCCAGGGTAAGGAGACGAGCAGCGGAACCACCGGCTCGGAGCCCACGCCCACGATCGCGAGCGCGCCCGCCTGTACGTCCACGCAGCTCGGCAGCGTCAGCGGAAGCGCCGGTTCGCCGGACGCCGGCGGCGCGGTCTACGGCTCGTTCAGCGTCGCCAACGTCTCCACCGCCAGCTGTACGGTCACCGGCGGCGGCTCCGTGTCCGTGACCGCCCAGGGCGCCGCGGACCAGGCCAAGCTCGGCACGTCCCTCCACGCTGCGGGTGACGCGGCGGCCTCCCTGCCCGACCCGTCCACCTACGCTTCCTCGCTGGTGTTGCAGCCGGGCGCCGCCTACAAGGTGGAGTTCGCCTGGGTGCCGTCGGAGACCTGCCCGACCAGCGGCGGTGGCGGCAGCGCCGACGGCGGTAGCGGCGGGGAACCCTCGACCGACCCGACGCCCTCGGACGACACCGGCGGGGACAGCGGCGGTACGTCCTCGGAGGGCACCAAGGGCACCGGCGGCGAGACCACCCAGCTCATGAAGCGGGACGGGGTCGCCGACGGAAGCGTCGTGGTGTCCTACACGGCGGAGGGCGGCGCACCGACGACGTCGACGACCGTGTCCAACGCTTGCGCGGGGACGGTCTACATGACTGGGGCGCTGGCGGGGGCCTGAGTGCCTGGGGCCGGGGCTTGAGGTCTGAAGACCTGGGGTCTGGGCTTGGCCGGAGCCTGACACCCGGCCCGGTTGTCGCGGATCAGGCTCTGGGAGAGGTCAGGCCGTGGGTGGGTCAGGCTGTGCGACAGATCAGGCCGTTGGTGGGTCAGGCCGTGGGACAGATCAGGTGGACGCCTTCGCCGCGGTGTCGTCATCGGTACGGACCCGGCTGCCGTCGGCCTCGCTGTCGTCGCCGTCGGCGTCATTTTCGTCCGTGGACGCGTCTTCCGTGAGCCCGAGTTCCGCGTCCCGCGCGAACTCCACCTCGCGCCGCACCAGCCGGAACCACATGAAGACCACGAAGCCCGCGAAGACGAACCACTCGCCGGCGTAGCCCAGGTTCTGGAACGCCTTCAGGTCGAGGCCCGTGTTCGACGGCGCCGTCGCGGGCACCGCCTTCATCCCGGCGTCGGCCTCGGCAAGGGTGACCCAGGCGTCGTACAGGTCGTACGGCACGAGGTTCACCAGCGACGCCGAGCTGATCGCGCCGGTCTGGCCGGCGGGGAGACCACCGGCCGCGCTCACACCGTTCGACCCCGGGGTCTCCGAAGACTGGAGCGCGCCGGTCACGGTGACCTCGCCGGCCGGAGCGGCCGGGGCCTTCGCGGAGTCCGCGTCACCGGGGAGCCAGCCGCGGACCACCGGCAGGGCCTTGCCCTCGTCGGTACGCAGCAGCGTCAGCACGTAGAACCCGCGCTTGTCGTCGAGCTCCCGGTCCGGCACGAGCAACTGCTTCCCGTACCGGCCCGTCACCGTGGCCTGCTTGCCCGACGTCTCCTGGTCCACGGGCAGCAGCTCGGCGAGTGGCCGGGCCGCCTCCGTCTTGGCCGCCGTGGCCTGTTTGTCGGCGTCGCGCTGGTTCTGGACCCGATCCTCGAACCGCCCCAACTGCCACGACCCCATGAAGACACAGACGGGGATGGCCAACAGCACGAAGACGTTGATCCCCCACCAGCGGGGCGTCAGCAGGAACCGGTACACAAACTCCAAGGTACGGGGCGTTGCGGGGAGCTCGGCCGAGGGGGTGCCTGTTCTCGGCCGAGGGAACGCGAGTCGCCGGCGCGGTCGCGTCCCGAGTCGCCGACGGGGTCGCGTCCCGAGTCGCCGACGGGATCCGTCCGTCGTCGAGCCCGGTCCCGCAAGCCCCGCCTCGGGGCCGTGCCGGTCCGCTACCGGCCCAGGTGTCGCTCCGCGAAGTCCAGCTCCAGCCGGACCTGCTTGATCCGCTCGTCCACGACCAGGGAACCGTGCCCCGCGTCATAGCGGTACACCTCGTGGACGGCGTCACGCGCGGCCAGCCGGGTCACGTAGTTGTCGACCTGGCGGATGGGGCAGCGCGGGTCGTTGACCCCGGCGGAGATGTAGACCGGCACCTTCACCGCGTCGACGTACGTCAGCGGGGACGACGCCTCGAAGCGCTCCGGGACCTCCTCCGGTGTGCCGCCGAGCAGCGTGCGGTCCATCGCCTTCAGGGCCTCCATCTCGTCGTGGTACGCCGTCACGTAGTCCGCGACCGGCACCGCGGCGATGCCCAGCGCCCATTCCTCCGGCTGCGTACCCAGACCGAGGAGCGTGAGATACCCGCCCCAGGAACCGCCGGTGAGGATCAGCCGGTCGGGATCGGCGAGCCCCGACGAGACCGCCCACTCCCGTACGGCCGCGATGTCCTCCAGCTCGATCAGGCCGACCCGGTGCTTGAGGGCGTCCGTCCACTCCCGCCCGTATCCGGTGGAGCCCCGGTAGTTGACCCGGATCACCATGTACCCGTGGTCCACCCAGGCCGCCGGGCCCGCCCCGAACGAGTCGCTGTCGTGCCAGGTCGGGCCGCCATGGATGTCGAAGACGGCGGGAAGGGGACCCGTGACTCCCGTCGGTCGCTGGACCAGGGCGTGGATGCGGCCGCCGGGACCGGTCACCCACACGTCCTCGACGGGCACCGACGCCGGTGCCTTCATGCCGGGCGCGTCCAGGACGACCTGGCCGGACGTCGAGCGGACCACCGGGGGCTCGGCCGCCGACGACCACAGGTACTCCACGCTGCCGTCCGGGCGGGCCGTCGCTCCCGACACCGACCCCTTCGGCGTCGGGACGTGCTCGAGGCGGCGCGTCGCCAGGTCGAACCGCCACAGCTCGCTGCGCGCCTCGAAGCTGTTCACGACGAGCAGCGCGGAACCGTCCGGATACCACTCGGCGCTCAGGTCGCCCTCCAGCTGCGAGGTCAGCGCCAGGTCGGTCTCCTCGCCGGACACGACGTCCCACACCATCGGCTCCCAGCGCCCCTGCCGCTGGTGCCCGACGAGCAGCCGGGTGTCCCCGTCCACCGGGGCGAAGCCCAGCACCTCCAGGCCCAGCTCGACCGTGCCGTCCTTGGTGTCGTCCAGCTCGGCGACCGCCGAACCGTCCATCCGCAGCACCCGCAGCGCCGAGTGCATCGCGTCGCCGTGCTCGGTGTGCTCGATCGCGATCAGCGAACCGTCGTGCGAGAGGTCGCCGACGCCGGCCGACTCCCGGTGCCGGTAGATCTCGACGGGGTCCTCGCCGGTCCGGCTGACGTAGATCGTCGAGCCGTCCTCGTCGGTGGACCGGCCCACGATCGCCGTCCGTCCGTCCCGGCCGAGCGCCAGCCCGGCGGGATAGGAGGGGTCGAGACCGGGAGCCGCGGGCTCGTCGGGAACGGACGTGCCGCCCGTACCGTCCGCCCCGGCGAACGGCTGTCGTCTCCAGATCCCGAACTCGTCGCCGTCCTTGTCGTCGAACCACCAGATCCACTCGCCGTCGGGCGACAGCACGCCGTCCGTCGTCCCGTTGGGCCGGTCCGTGGCCTGGCGCCGGTCGCCCGTCACTCGGTCCCACGCGTACAACTCGTACGTCCCTGTCGCGTTCGACACGAACAGGGAACGGTGCGGTGCGTCCTCCGCCCAGTCCGGCAAGGACACCCGCGGCGCCCGGAAGCGCTTCTCCCAGTCCGGCATGGTCGCCTCGTGCGGGGTGGCCCCGTTGCTCTCAGTCATGGCCCCATACTGCCCGCATCAGGTGGCACTCCGCTGGCAGGGCCCTCAGCCTGTGGACAACTTCCCGAACGAAATCGGATCCGCGCAGGTCAGATCCGATTGTCAGTGGCCGGGTGCACTATCGCGGTATGACCTCATCGACCGATCTGCGCAAGACAGTTGAAAGCCACTGGGCCGCGGCCGAGGCTCGTGACTGGGCGGCCTTCGCGGACACCCTCTCGGAGGACTTCCTCTACACCCTGCCCCAGACGCGCGAGCGCATCCGCGGGCGGGAGAGGTACGTGCAGTTCAACCGGGAGTATCCGGGCGACTGGCACCTGCGGATCGAGCGCATAGTCGCCGAGCCCGGGCAGGTCGTCACCTGGGTCCACTTCACGGTGGGCCTGGAGGAGATGTACGGCATCTCGTTCTTCACGGGCGACGACCGGGGCCGCGTCCTGGCGATCACGGACTTTTGGCCAGAGCCGTACGAACCTCCGGCGGGGCGGGAGCACTTGGTGGAGCGTTACTGAGGGCGTTACCAAGGGGGTACCGAGGGGGTACCGAGGGGGTACCGAGGGGCGTCACCGAGGGGTGGGCGGGCCCAGCCGTATCACCGCGACCCCGTTGTCCAGGTCGACCCGTGTCCGGTGCGGGGGCGCCCCGTCCTCCTCGTCGTCCCGCAGCACGAGGGCCGACTCCCGCTCCTTGAGTTCGTTCTGCTTGCCCGGCGACAGTGCGCCGTGCAGCTGCTCGAAGCCGGTGGCCGACACCTGCCCGATCCGCGCCCCGTTCCGCCAGGGCAGTACCCCGGCACGGCCCGCCCGCAACAGCAGTTGATCGACGAAGGCCAGGACCGTGAGCAGGATGACGAGCCCGGGAAGGGTGGCGAGTACGGCGAATTCCATGGGGCCATTGTCGAGGCGGCGGTTCCGCCGGGACAGTCCCTCGCCCGGGCAATCGTCCACGATCGGCTGCGCCGGACCGCGGCGTGCCCGTCGCGACTACTACGGCCCCGTACGGGACGACTACGCGCCCGTACGTTCCCGGGGCCGCCGACCCAGCAGCTCGGCGAGCCCTCGGCGGGTGGCCGCGAGCACCACGCGGTCCTCGGCGCCGAGGACATAGGTGGGCGGCAGGTCCCACACCAGGCCCGACGGGCGGTCGGGGGCGTCCGGAGCGGGGGCGGTCGCGAGATCGGGCAGGCGGTCCCGGGGGGAGGCGGTGTCCAGGGCCAGGACCCGCCACGCCCCCGCGCGGAACGCCTCGTCGACCGTGCGGCCCTCCAGCAACGGATGCCCGGCGACGTCCAGGGCCGCGAAGAGCAGGACCCGGCGTTCGACCGGGATCGCGCCCAGGATCTGGCGGCCCATCATCGCGCCGGCGAAGGCGGGCGCGGCCAGGTGCGAGACGCTGCGGCTGCGGGTGAGCGCGTGCGGGTGGGTGGCGCGCAGGGTGCGGTAGACGGCGGTGGCGAAGTCGTCGTCGTACAGGCGCAGGACGACACGCAGGTCGGGGCGCACCGACCTGGCGTACAGGGAGGCTTCGAGGTTGGTGGTGTCCGCGCTGGTCAGGGCGAGCAGGGCGTTTGCCCGGTGGATCTTGGCGGCTTCCAGGACACCTTCCTGGGTCACGTCGCCGAGGATGACGGGCACGCGCAGTCGGCGCGCGGTCGCCATCCCGCGTGCCTCGGGATCGGCCTCGACGCACACCACGGGGATCTGGAGTTCGCGAAGGCGCGCGAGGACGCGCGTACCGATCTTGCCGAGACCGAGGAGCACGACATGACCGGAGAGCCCACGGGGCGGCTTCCGCAGCGCGGACCCGCTGCGGAACGTACCGAGGGCCTCCAGGACGGCGGCGAGGAGCACGGGAAGCAGCAGCAACCCGATGAGACTGGAGAAGAGTTGGAGGATCTGGCGGTCGCGGGGTGCGTCGAGCGCGGGTTCGTTGATGGCGAAGAGGTCGAGGACGGTCAGGTAGGTGGCGTGCAGCGGGTGGTCGCCCGTTGTCACCATGGACGCGACCGCTAGTCCGACCACACAGGCCACCAGGCCCGCGAAGGACCAGCGGAGCCGGCGGGAGAACAGCGTGCCGAAGGGCAGGACGCTGCGGCTCGTGGGGAGCGGGGGACCGGAGTAGGACACCGCTTCCAGGACGATCGTGCCGCGGCCGGTCGCGGCGGCCACGGAATGTTCGTCGGGGAGGAGCCGGGGCCCGTTCTCGCCGCTGCTCTCCGAACCGTCCGCGCCGGCCGGGTCGTTGGTGGTGGACGAGAGCAGGGCCAGGGTGCACAGACCCGGGTCGGCGACCTGCCCGGGCCCCGGCGGCTGCCGTTCCACGGCCCGCAGCATCAGCCCGTCGGTCTGCACGACCTTGCTGGTCCCCGCCACCGCGGTCGCCGCGAGCGCGGGCGCGGCGGTGTCCGCGTCGGAGAGGACGGTGGTGGAGGCGTCGATGAGACCCGCGCCGAGGGAGCCGCCCGGATCCTCGACGCCCGCCATGGCCAGGGCGGAAGCCTGGTCCAGCAGGGCCTCGATGTGCTGGCCGAGGCGGCGGTTGTAGAGCCGGATGACCAGGCGCAGGCGGGGGTTGAGGCGGCGTGCCATCAACGCGGCGCGGATGTTCGTCTCGTCGTCGTCATGCACGAGCGCCAGCGCGGCGGCCCGTTCGACACCGGCCTCGGCGAGCACGGCCTCGGTGATTACGGCGGCCTCCAACACCCGCTCCGGGCGCGGGCCTTCAGAGGTGGCGGCCCCGCTCGACGAGGCGGCGGCAGTCCGAGGGGACGAGGAATCCGCGCCGTTGCTGTTGCCGCCACTACCGCCACCGCTCGCGCTGCTACTGCCGTTGCCCGCCGCGCGGGTCACCGCCGCCGACACCCGGTCGAGCAGGGCCGAGGCTCGGGCCCGGCCGACGACCGGCGGTCCTGCGGTCCGCTCGGCGGACGGCACGACCAGCGTCACCTGCTCCCCGTAAACCCCACGCAGTTCGGCCGCCAGCCGGTGCGCGAGGGCATCGTCCCCGCACACCACCATGTGCGCGGCACGGTCGTCCGGCCCGGTCTGATTCGGAAGGGTCGCCACAACAGCAAAGAGTGCCTCACTGGCACGAGTGGTTGCACTCCGGCCTGTCGAGCGCCGGCCCGATACCGTCGTGCGCCCTCCTCGTACTTGTCGCTGTCCACAGCCTCGCCCCTGCCGACAGCCAGCAGGATGAGAAGCTGGGCCCGAACCGGCGTACTGAAGGTGGAGGGGCCACCCATGAAGACCCGCCCGCCATGACCGGCCTACGAGGACCGGCCTACGAGGACCGGCCTACGAGGACCGGCCTACGAGGACCGGCCTACGAGGACCGGCCCACGAGGACCGGCCCACGAAGCCCCGCCTACGAAGCTCTTCCTCGCCGGACCACCGGAGGTGCCTGACGTGACGACCACCAACGCGGCCCCGCCACGGGCCGGCCGCCGGGACGCGGACGAACCGGAGCCGGAACCGCAGGGCTGGCAGTTCAACTCGCCGCTCGTCCTGACCATGTTGCTGCTCGTGGCGTTGGTACTGCAGGGGCCGATCCGCGGGGCGTTGTCCACGCCGGTGATGCAGAGCTGGATGACCGTGTTCGTCGCGGTGATCGTGCAGGCCCTGCCCTTTCTCGTACTCGGCGTGCTGCTGTCGGCGGTCATCGCGGTGTTCGTCCCGCCGTCGTTCTTCGCCCGCGCGCTGCCGGGGCGGCCCGCGCTGGCCGTGCCGGTCGCCGGGATGGCCGGGGCCGTGCTGCCGGGCTGCGAGTGCGCCTCCGTGCCGGTGGCCGGGGCGCTGGTGCGCCGGGGCGTGACGCCCGCGGCGGCGCTGGCGTTCCTGCTGTCCGCCCCGGCGATCAACCCGATCGTGCTGACCGCCACCGCCGTGGCGTTCCCCGGCAAGCCGCAGATGGTCCTGGCCCGGTTCGTGGCAAGCCTGTTGGTGGCCTGCGCGATGGGCTGGCTGTGGCAACGGCTGGGCCGTGCGGACTGGTTGCGCCCACCGGCCCGCCCGTCGTCCGACGGACTCGGAAGGGGGGCGGCGTTCTGGGGATCCGTACGGCACGACGTGATGCACGCGGGCGGGTTCCTCGTCGTGGGCGCGATGGCCGCGGCCACGCTCAAGGCCGTGGTCCCGGCGGAGTGGCTGGGCACAGCGGCCGACAACCCCGTGGTGTCGGTCCTCGCCCTGGCGATCCTCGCGGTGCTGCTGTCGATCTGCTCCGAGGCCGACGCGTTCGTGGCCGCGTCCCTGTCCCAGTTCTCGCTCACGGCCCGACTGACCTTCCTCGTGGTCGGCCCGATGATCGACCTGAAACTCTTCGCCATGCAGACCGCCACGTTCGGCCGCGACTTCGCCCTGCGCTTCGCCCCGGCCACCTTCGTCCTGGCCGTCCTCATGTCGGTCCTGGTCGGGGAGGTGCTGCTGTGAACCGCCAGGCCCAGGCGGCCGTCCTGTTCCTCACCGGCGGGGCGATCCTGCACACCGGGCTCACCGATCTCTATCTGCGTTACGTCAAGGCCGGCCTGCGCCCGTTGCTGCTGGCGGCCGGCGTCGTGCTGATCGCCACGGCTGTCGCGACGATCTGGTACGAACGCCGGGGGGCGGGGTCGCAGACGTCCGAGGGGAAGGGCCAGGGGAGAGAACTTGAGGGGAAGGACCAGAGGAACGAGCTTGAGGGGGATGGTGAGGCGAACGGGCTTGAGGCGGGTGGCCCCGAGGAGCATGAGCCCGAGCGCCAAGAAGGGCACGCGCGCACCCACACCCACGCCCACCGCGAACCCCGCATCTCCTGGCTCCTCGTCCTCCCCCTCCTCGCCCTCATCCTGGTGGCCCCGCCCGCGCTCGGCTCGTACAGCGCCATGCGCACCGGCACGGCCCTGCAGGAACAGCCCTGGGGCTTCGCCGACCTCCCCGCCGGCGACCCCGTCCGGCTCAGCCTCGTCGACTACGCCGGCCGCGCCGCGTACGACGACGGCCGCTCCCTCCGCGACCGCGACATCAAAGTCACCGGCTTCCTGGCCCTCGATCGCGACGGCACCCCGTATCTGGTCCGCATGGCCCTCAGCTGCTGCGCCGCCGACGCGCAGCCCGTCAAGATCGGTCTGACCGGCCGGATTCCACCTGTCCTGCAACCCGACGCCTGGCTCGAAGTCACCGGCACGTACACCACGAAACAGACGAAGGACCCGGTGAACGACGGCATCATCCCGTTCCTCGACGTCACCCGAGTCGTACCGGTCAAGGCCCCGCGGGACACGTACGACGAGAGCTGGAACGGCTGAACGTCAGCGAACCCCTTGAGCTTCTGAGCGTTCTGGCGTTGAGCCTCCGGGCATCGAGTCCTCCGGTGTCGCCGGATGCGGCCGTGGCGCGGAGCGCGGGGCGGCTCGCTGCGCGGGGGAAGGCGAGCCCCGCGAGTGCCGCGACCGACGCGGCGACGAGCAGGGGCGAGCGGGGCGGTCGTCGGGGCGACCGGGAAGCTCTCGGCGGCCCGGTAGAGCTTCGACCGTCGGGTGTGGATCACGGGTTGTCCGGTGGCCACGACTCACCTGCACCGTTCGGACCCAGGGAGCCGGTGAACGGAGTCGTGTGCCTCGGCCGTGGCGCTTACGTGGCCGAGGCGGTTCGGGCGGTCCGTCGGGATCGCCGCCGCACGGAGTGGAGGTACGTCCGCGTACGAATGTGACCACCGGGCCCGCGCTCGCGGCGGCGCGGCGATCCGTGCTTTCACCGCGACACCATCGGCGCGCCGAGCGATACCGCGATGGTCACGAGCGTGGAGATCGTTCGGTTCGAATTCTTGATTCCCGCCTGTAGAGAATGTGGCGCCGGGACCGGAGCGGTTGTGACCTGGTGCTGTCTGCCCAGGGCGTGCCCGCGTACTGCCGCCGCTCGGGCGGTGCCAAGCGCTCCGCCGGAAGAACGGTGAGGCTGTGTCGATGTGCGGCTCCGCCGCGTGCGCGGGCCGGTGGGGGCTGGTCGCGCAGCTCCACGCGCCCCTTACGGGGCGCGGTACCGCACCGAACTCAACCAAGGCCGCTCAGACGAAGAGCCCCAACGCCGTGTCGAGCGACCACGACTGCCAGCCCATGGCGAACAGTGTGACCAGCGAGATCAGAGCCATCATCAGGTTCTGCCCCTGCTCGGCCCAGTCGTGGATCATCAGCACGAGGTAGATCAGGTTCAGCAAGAGTCCGCCGACGAGGGCGATCGGCGTGAGGAAGCCGACGATGAGGCCGAGGCCGAGGGCCAGTTCCGCGTAGGCGACGACGTACGCCATGAGGCGAGGACGCGGGCTCACCACGCGGTCGAAGCCGAGGCGTACGACGGGCCATCGGTGCTTCGCCGCGATGCCTCCCGCCCACGCGATGCCGCCTCCGGTGAACCACTCCTTCTTGTCCTTGTGGCGCCAGCTCTCCAGCCACCACAGGCCCAGGCCGATCCGGAGAACCGCGAACCACTCGGCACCGCTGAGCCAGATCGTCTGCATCCCTGATTCCCCTGATTCCCCTCCGACCACGAACCTGACGGATCGTCAGTTCAGCGGAGACCGGTTGAGAGCGCAAGAGGTTGAGGTGTTGTTCTTCGCTCTTGCTGTCGGGAGGTCGGTCCCCTAGCCTGAAATCTGATGGGTCGTCAGATAAGAGTCGGAGTATCGGCAGGCAGCAGTAGGGGGTAAGGCGTGGCCAGCATGGAGAGCGTCACCAGGGATCTGCCCAAGGTCATCAGCGTGGACGATCACGTGATCGAGCCCGCGCACCTCTTCGAGACGTGGCTTCCGAACAAGTACCGCGACCTGGGGCCGCAGCCCTTCACCGCCGGTATCGGCGACCTTCAGTACATCGGAGGGAAGTACCGGTTCACCACGGACCCGAACGGCCAGGTCACCGACTGGTGGAGGTACGAGGGCGAGATCTTCCCGTACAAGCGCATCATCGCGGCCGTCGGCTTCTCCCGCGACGAGATGACGCTCGACGGCATCACGCGCGAGCAGATGCGGCGCGGCTGCTGGGACCCCAAGGCCCGCCTGGAGGACATGGATCTCAACCATGTGGAGGCGTCGCTCTGCTTCCCGACGTTCCCGCGGTTCTGCGGGCAGACCTTCGCGGAGGCCAAGGACAAGGAGGTCGCGCTCGCGTGCGTCCGCGCCTACAACGACTGGATGGTCGAGGAGTGGTGCGGCGACAGCGGTGGGCGGCTGATCCCCCTGTGTCTGATCCCCCTCTGGGACATCGACCTCGCGGTCGCGGAGATCAAGCGCAACGCGGCCAGGGGTGTACGGGCGGTGACCTTCAGTGAGATTCCGACGTACCTGGGGCTTCCGTCGATCCACTCGGGCTACTGGGATCCGTTCTTCGCGGCGTGCGAGGAGACCGGGACCGTGGTCAACATGCACATCGGGTCGTCCTCGCAGATGCCGGCGGCGTCGCCGGACGCGCCGCCCGCCGTTCAGGCCGCGCTGAGCTTCAACAACGCCATGGCGTCGATGATGGACTTCCTCTTCTCCGGGGTCCTGGTGAAGTTCCCGCGACTCAAGCTGGCGTACAGCGAGGGGCAGATGGGGTGGATCCCGTATGCCCTGGAGCGCGCCGACGACGTCTGGGAGGAGCACCGGGCGTGGGGCGGCGTGCGCGATCTGATCCCGGAGCCGCCGTCGTCGTACTACTACCGGCAGATCTTCTGCTGCTTCTTCCGCGACAGGCACGGCATCGAGGCCATCGAGACCGTGGGCGTGAACAACGCGACGTTCGAGACCGACTACCCGCACGTCGACTCGACGTGGCCGGACACCAAGCAGGTGGCGGCGGAGCATGTGGCCGGTCTCTCCGACGACGTGACGTACAAGCTGCTGCGGGGGAACGCCATCCGGATGCTGGGGCTCTCCTTCGACCAGGGAAACTCGGACTGACCAGCAACGCTGACGGGCGTGGCCGATTCAGCGGATCGTCCGGCGGGCACTCAAGTCACGAAGGCCGCCAGGTCCCGATCGGCTTGCCGACCCGCTCCGCTCCGGGGGGACGGCTCTCATGTGACTGGAGTGCATATGAAGGTCTCCATCGACCGCGACCTCTGCTACGGCTCCGCCGAGTGCGCCCACCGGGTCCCCTCCGTCTTCACTTTCGTGGATCCGGGGTACGGCGCGGTGCTGCCGGGCCGCGAGGATACGGGCGACGACCCACTGATCCGTGAAGCGGCCGAGAAGTGCCCGTCCCAAGCCATCACCATCACCGAGCACGTGACGGAGCACGTCACCGAGTAGAGGACATCCGCTGGACATCCGCGATCATCGGCATCTCATGGCTCCGCGCCACGGGTTACGGTCTCTTGACCCGGCGGAGAGGTGGATCGGATGCGCAATGCCATGTCAGAGGCCCTGGTCACGCTCGGACGCCGGTATGTTCGGGACGCGCCGGGTTCGTACGGGAAGACGCTCCTGGCTGCCCGGTACCTCAATTCTCACCTGCGGGAACACCCTCGGCGGCGAGTCGTCGAGTCCCTCTTCGGCGCTCGGTTCGCCGTCGATACGCAGGACCTGATCCAGCGGTACATCTACCTCTTCGGGGTGTGGGAGCCGCACATGACGCGATGGCTCCAGAGCCGGCTGAAGCCCGGTGACGTCTTCGTTGATGTCGGTGCGAACATCGGCTACGTGAGCGTTCTCGGGTCCCGGCTCGTCGGGAGCACGGGACGTGTGGTGTCCATCGAGGCGTCTCCCGTGTTCCATCGCGGGGTGCTGCGGCATCAGCGGCTCAACGGGTGCGACAACATCCGCGCGGTGAACGCCGCCGTCTCCGACAGCCGCAAGACGCTGACCTTCGTCCTCGCCAGCTCCCGCAACATGGGCGCGAACAGCATCGTCCCGTACGAGGGACCGGCAGAGTCCACCTTCGAGATGGAGGCGTGCCCGCTGCCGGAGCTGCTGGAGCCGGACGAGATCGCCAACGCTCGGGTGATCAAGATAGATGTCGAGGGAGCGGAGGGGGGCGTCATCCGAGGACTGGCCCCCATGCTCGACAAGCTGCGGCCGGACGCGGAGATCACCGTGGAGGTCACTCCCGATCGCATGGCTCGACTCGGCGACTCCGCCGACGAGTTGCTGCGGACGATGCGTGATCACGGGTACCACGCATACCGGCTCGCCAACGACTACGCGCCCCAGAGCTACCCACCGGCCTTGCGTGGTGCGCTCGTCGCTCCGGTGCGCTGGCGTGGACCGGTCCTCGGCGAGAGCGATCTGGTCTTCTCCAGGATCGACGCCGAGGTACTGGCCTGAGGGTTGCCCCTGCTGGTCAGCCAACTCGCCGGCGAACTGCCGCGATGCCCGTCCCACCCGTGAGACTGACACCCGGGCACCCGGGCACCCGGGCACCCGGGCACCCAGCCGCCCCGGCCCCCGGCACGCTCGGCCGCGAGGTTCCGGTCAACGATCAATCCGTGCCCGGGTAGCGCCACCGGAAGGACGCCAGCGCCCGCGTCCTCGCCTCCACCACAGCCATTCGCGCATCGCGTTCGGCGGTGTCGATGTGCGCCGCCTGGCCCGTCGCCTGCCCCTCCCACTTGCGGTAGAGGAGCCCTACTTCTTGGGAGAACCACCCGCGGCTGACCGAGTTCAGCGCGAGGAGGAGACCGGTGTCCTCCGAGGCCGGGAGCGCCATCCAGCCGCCGAGGGAGAGCAGGAGGTCGCGGCGCACGAAGAGCGTCGCCGGGTGGACCTGGGCGCGGAAACCATGCGCGGTCCAGTACTCGAGCACTGCCCCGCGCTCGATCGGGCCGTCAGCGGGGTCCCCCGGGAAGCCGACGGTGGAGCCGTCGGGCATGAAGTCCAGGACTCGCGAGGTCGCCCACCCGATGGTGGGGTCGTCTTCGAGCACGGCCAGGTCGCGCGCGAGCGTGCCCGGGGCGAGCTGGTCGTCGGCGTCCAGCACCTTCACGTATGGGCCGTCGGCGTGGGCGAGCGCGAAGGTTCGGGCTACACCGGGACCGCCCGGCCGGCCTTGCCGGAAGGTCACACGTTCGTCGTCGGGGACGTACGGGGCGACGCAGTCCGTCTGTCCGTCCTCCTGGATCACCCAATGCCATTCCCAGCCGTCCGGGAGTCTCTGCTCGCGCAGCGACTTGTAGGCCTCCGGCAAGAAGCGGGCCGAGGGCCCGTGGACGGCGGTGACGATGATGACGCGCCGGCTCACGACGGCACTCACCACCTTTCCAGGGGAGTGGTGAAGAGCGGCTCGGTGCGGTCACCGGGCAGAGGACGGCGCCTTTGGCGTTCGCTGCCCTACGGCGGGGCCACCTGCCCCGCCGTATCGAAAAGCCCCTCGCAATTGGATACCGCGGGACATGGAAGCGCCCGACCGCTGGCGACGGGGGATGCACCAGCGATCGGGCTGTGGCCAACCCTAACAAGGCTGCTCGCACGGTGGGACCCGACTGCTCAGCCGCGACGAGAAGTTGTGACCGGGATCACAGTGTGGACTTCGTTACGGAACTCCGTTATGGAACTCCGTAACGGGACTCGGCCAGGCCGAATAGGACTCCGTTATGGCACTCCGATGCGGACCCCGCTACTGATCGCACGGAGGCTCGTACGAGAGGCGCGGCAGATACTCGTGCCATTTTTCGGGTGTCAGAACGCCCCGCGTGGTCGCACAAATGCGACGAATGGCCTCGTCGACGTCCAGGTCCCACAGCCGGACGGTATCGGTGCCGCTCGACACTCCGAGCATGTGGCTTTTCGGGCTGAACGACAAGAAATTGCCTGTCTTGGCGTTGGGACTCATCGATTGTCCGATGGGAGCGGCCTTGGACGGGAGAATGACGTCCCAGAGCCGGACCGTGTTGTCGTTGCCGCCGCTCGCCAGGGTGCGGCCGTCCCGGTTGAACGTCAGCGACACGACCGCTTCGGTGTGGCCGGTGAGCGGGGAGCCCAGCCGGGTCGCGTCGAGGGGTTCGGTGACGTTCCAGAGCCGGACCGTGTCGTCGTCGCTGCCGCTGGCCAACGTATGGCCGTCCGGACTGTAGGCGAGCGCGTTGACGGGTCCGCGGTGCCCCGTGAGAGCCGCGCCGAGCTGGGCGGCCTTCCGTGGGTCGGTCACGTTCCACAGCCGGATGGTGCCGTCCGCGCTGCCGCTGGCGAGAGTGCGGCCGTCCGGGCTGAACACGAGGGAGTTGACGTAGCCCTTGTGGCCGGTGAGCGGTGTGCCGAGCGGAACAAGGCGGGTCGGGTCGCTGACGTCCCACAACTGAATGGTGCGGTCGTCGTAGGCGGTCGCCAGCGTGCGCCCGTCCGAGCTGAACGCCAGCGTGTCGGGGCCCGCGAACCGTGTCCGCAGGGCGACGGGCTGCCCGTAGGGGACGGGTCGGGTCGGGTCGGTGACGTTCCACAGCTGCACCGCCCAGCTTCCCGTCAGTACGGCGAGTTTGTGGCCGTCGGGGGAGAACGCGAGCGAACGCACCTCATCCCCCTGCCCGGGCTTGAACGGTTCGCCCAGCGACCTGGGCCGGTTGGGCGTCGCCACGTTCCACAGCCGGATCCGTCCGTCACGCGCGGCCGTGGCGAGCACCCGCCCGTCCGGGCGGAACGCTCCGATGCGGCCGATCATGTCCGACGTCGGTATCGACCACAGGCGGACCTTGCTGTCTCCGCTCCCGGTGGCGAGGGTCCGGCCGTCGGGGCTGAAGCCCAGGGCATACATCTCGCCGCTGCTTCCCGCGAGGGGCTCGCCGACCTGCGACGGGTAGGCCGGGTCGCTGACGTTCCACAGGCTGGCCGTGCTGTCCGCGCTGGCCGCGGCGAGCGTGGTTCCGGCGGGGTTGAAGGCCACCGACCAGATGGCACCGGTGTGGCCGGTGAGCGGCGCGCCGAGTTGGGCGGCACGGCGTGGGTCGGCCACGTCCCAGAGCCGGATGGTGTCGTCCGAGCTGCCGCTGGCGAGGGTGCGGCCGTCGGGGCTGAAGGCCACGGAGTGCACCAGGTCCGTGTGGCCGGTCAGCACCCGGTCGATCGGCTTCGGGCGACGCGGATCGGCCGTGTCCCACAGTCTGATCGTGTCATCGTCGCCACCGGCCGCCAGCATCCGTCCGTCTGGGCTGAACGCCACTGAGCGCACGGCGGCGGTGTGGCCGGTCAGCGCCTCGAGCGCCGTCGGCCGGAGTGGGTCGGCCACGTTCCACAGGCGAACGGTGCGATCTTCACCGGCGGAGGCGAGGGTGCGGCCGTCCGGGCTGAAGGTGAGCAGGTAGATCGTGCCGTCATGGCCGGTCAGGGGCTCACCGAGCGGGCGCGGGTGGCCGGGATCCCGTACGTCCCACAGTCGGATCGTGCCGTCGTCCGAAGCGCTGGCGAGGGTGCGGCCGTCCGGGCTGAAGACCGCGCTGCTCACCCAACTCTCGTGGCCGGTGAGGGGCTTGCCCAGCTGTTTGGGGCGAGCGGGATCGCGTACGTCCCACAGTCGAACGGTCCGGTCGTAGCTGGCGGTGGCCAGGATCCGCCCGTTCGGGCTGAACGAGGTGAGATAGACGGCGCCGGTATGGCCGAGAAGCGGCGTGGCCAGCGGTGCGTTCACGATCGAGATCAGCCGGCTGTTCGTAGCCTCGTCGCCCGGCCGCAAGCGATGTGCCACCAGGTCCAGTTGAGCGGACAGCGACGGATCCGTGTACTGGAAGCGATCGGCTTCGGCGACCACCTGCTCGAACACCGCGTCGTCCCGCTGCTGCCACGCGACGACCGCCGAACCGACAGCCACGATCGTCAGGACGACGAGAGCCGACACCGCGCCGCGGCTGATCCAGAGCATGCGCCTGCGCAGCCTGACCGAAGCGGCCAGGAACTCCACCGCGCTCCGGGTCAGGAAGGTGTTCCCGGCGGACTTCGCCCAGCTGCGGGCCTGTTCCAGACGGGAACCCCGGTAGAGCAGTGAGGTGTCGCGGTTCGAGCCCTCCCAGGCCCTGCCGTCCTCCTCCAGCCGCTGACGCAACAGGTTCTCGTTCCGGTCCTCCTCGATCCACCCGCGCAGGCGCGGCCAGGCGTGGAGCAGCGCTTCATGGGTGATCTCCACGGTCTCCGCGTCCAGTGTCACCAAGCGGGCGCGAACCAGTGCTTCGAGGGACTCCTCCGTCTTGCCGGCATCCGTCGACTCCTCCGCCAGCTGGCGCCGCGTCCCTCGCCTACGGGTGGCCTGGGTGTCCTCGCCCAGCCGGACCAGCCTGAGGAGGAGCAGTCTCGCGGCGGTGCGTGCCGCCGGGTCGAGGTTGGACCAGGCCCGCTCGGCGGTCGCCGCCACCGCTCCCTGGATTCCGCCCGCCGCGCGGTAGCCGGCCAGTGTCAGCCTGCCCGCCTTGCGTCGCTGCCAGGTGGCGAGCAGGGCGTGGGAGAGGAGGGGCAGCACTCCGGCGTCGTGCGCCCCGCGGGGGCCGTCGGCGCTCACTTCCCGGACGATCAGCTCCGAGAGGCCCGGTTCGAGTTCGAGGCCCACGGCCTTGGCCGGGCCGGTCACCGCTTCGCGCAGTTCCGTGGTGGTCAGCGGCCCGAGCACCATGTGCCGGTGCTGTAGCGCGTCGGCCAGTTCGGGATAGCCGAGGCACTGCTCGTAGAAGTCGGCGCGTATGCCGAGGACCACGAGCATGGGGGGCAGGTCACCCGGGCCGGCGGGCGTGCACGCGGCGTGGAGGAGCTGGATGAAAGTGCGCCGGTCCGCCTCGTCGGCGCAGAGGGTGAACGCCTCCTCGAACTGGTCCACGATGACCACGGGAGGGGCGGGGGAGGAGGTCTCGCGCCCCGCCCATGCCGTGACGGTCTCCCGCACCGCGTGAGCGAAGTGCGCCGCGATGTACGGAGGACCGGGCTCCTTGGCCGCCGGTCCCCGCGCCGCAGGTTCCCGCGCGGCAGGTTCCCGCGCGGCGGAGACGACGGGTGCGAGCTCGGGGATCCGGCGGGTCAGCTCCACCAGGGGATCGGCTCCCGGTACGAGCTGGAGCACCTCCCTCGCCCGGCTGTTCTCGTCGCCCAGCGCGCCGTTCCGTACCGCGGACACCAGGCCGGCGTTCAGCAGGGAGGACTTGCCCGCCCCTGAGGCGCCCACGAGCATGACCAGGCCGCCCCTCTTCTCCGCCGCGCTGAGCTGAGCGACGAGGGCGTCCGTGCTCCGCTCCCGGCCGAAGAACCACCGGGCGTCCTGCTGGCGGTACGAAGACAGGCCCAGGTATGGGCACACACCCCCGGGGACGGTCGGGGCCTCGCCCGGAGAGCGCTCGTCCTCCTCCGCGGATGTCGCGGATGTCGCCGGTGTCGCGGGGCGGTCGCCGACCGGGTCGGCCACCGCGTGCCCCCACAGGCGCTGCCACTGGGCCAGGTCGTACAGACCCGTGGACACCGGCGCGGGCCGCAAGCGCCGTGCTTCGGGGATCAGGATGTGCAGCACCGCCGCGAGGACGGCGAACTGGGCAGGTACGTTCTTGGCCCGCCGCCAGTCGCTGATCCGCTGCGGGGAAACCCGTACGGGCCGTCCGCGTTCGTCGACCCGCTGAAGCCGGATGACCGCCTCGGCCACGCGCTTGAGGGGAGGGTTGCCGGCTTCCTTGTACAGCAGCGCGAGACGTTCCGCGAAGGCCGTGCGTGGCCCCGAGTCGGAACTCAAGGTCTCCACCCCTTACTTCCCTCGCACTTGGTCATCCGGACCGGAAAACTCACTTTATACGGCTGACCTGCGAGGAAGTCATTGACCCGACACCGGAACATCCTCGGACTGAGCCGCAGCTGGCAGGATCACGACGCAGTAGCGCATCAACCGGGCGTCGCCCAGACAGGCCACCAGCTCAGCGCTCGGAGAGACAACTCATGACGTATGTTCTCGGCCGATTTCCGTTGGAGTTTCCGTCGGAGTTACGAGCCGCCGACGACGGTCTCCTCGCACGAGCCTGAGAGCTCCGTAGAGCCTGCCCCATCCATCCGGACCGCCAGCGCGTTGATAACGGGTCCGACCTCTCCTTGTTCCGCGCCCTTACCGCGCGGAACGACGCCGCACCCGCCGTTCGGCACCGGTCCCCACGAGGGGAGGGACCGGTACCGAACGGTGGGTGCCACTTTCCGGATCCACTAGCCACCCACCGCGCGGGAACTCCTGCGGGACTGGTGATCGCCATGCCGATCGGCGTGGGCGGCCCGGCTCTGCCGATGCCAGCAGGGGCCCGGCCCTGCCGATGCCGGCAGACGAGGGAGAGAGCCGTCGGGCGGGATGAATCCGCTCGTCGCCAGGGTCCCTCCCGTGTCGGCGAACTCCTGGCAGGTCGCGTACGTCCCGCCCTTGTGCGGCCATTTCGCGCGGCCGCGCCACCTCGGTGAGCGCCGCCGCGGTGAGCGCCGCCGCGGTGAGCGCCGCCACGGTCGGGCGGCTCAAGGCCGTCAGTTGTGGCGCGTCTTCTCGGCGGCCATGGGTAGTTCCAGGCGGGGCCCGTCGAAGCGTTCCCGCAGGAGCCGGTCGTGCGTCACCACGACCAGCGTGCCGGTGTAGCGGGCCAGGGCTGCCTCGATCTCCTCCACCAGAGCGGGGCCAAGTTGTTCGTCGGCTCGTCGAGCAGTAGCAGATCGAGTGGGCCGGCCGTCACGAGCCGGGCCAGTTCGAGCTTCCGGCGCTGCCCGGCGGACAGGTTCCGTACGGGAACAGCGAGATCGGCGGCACGGAACAGGCCGAGCACAAGGAGTGCGTCGGCGTGCTCGTCGGGCCGTCCCACCCTGTCGGCTGCGAATGCCGCGAGCAGCGTTCGGGCATCGAGGGCGTCGTCCGGCGCGCTTTGCTGACGTAGGAATCCAACCCGGCGCGGTCGGCGCACGATACCGGCGTCAGGCGTCAGTTCCCCCGCCAGCAGCTGGAGAAGGCTGCTCCCGGATCACCCCGCTCTTCGCTCCTGGATTTCAGAGCATGATGAGCAGACGCGTCTTCGGCTTGAGCTTCCTATTCACCGAACGACTCTGTACGTAGACCTCCAACTTGGGGTTGTTCCCCGCCTTCACGGAGACGGTTCCCTGGACATCCGTACCGAACAAAAGGCTGCGCGCCGCGTCCCCCGTATAGGCGCGGTCGGTGTCCTTCTCGACCACGATGACTTCCTTGTTCTGCTGAACCTGAGCCCGGGCGCCCAATTGGTAGTAACAGGAACCACGTTCGTACGTCACGCCCGGATGCGAGTCGACGAAGGAGCGAATCTCGACCTCCTTGTCGACTTTCAGGATCCGGTACTTGTCAGCCGGAATCGGTTCGAGGTTCGCCCGCACCTCGTCAACCGATATGTCCTGACCGACGGCGAACAGGTTCTTCGTGCCGCGCACCCCCTGCTCCCGCCCGCGGAGGAAGCTGGTGGCGGCAGCGCGCACGGTGCCGATCGCCTCCTCGACGCCCTTCTGGGAGTCCGCATCCCAGATGGCGATGTTCCCGGCCGGAAAACCGTAGTTCTGGGCGGTGCGCTTGGCCAGCGAGTTCGGAACGAGGATCGCGGAAGTCCAGTGGCCCGGAAGCCCGCCCATCTTCGCCGCGATCTTGTCGAGCCAGGGGCCAAGGATGGCCATGTCGCCGTCGTGCCGCCTGTCGCCCCCGGAGGCGTTCTCCTCGCCGTCCGTCACGACGATCTGGAGGAAGCTGTGCTCGCCGTATTCCTCCCAGATATGGCCCAGGTCATCCAGGGACTTCAGAGAAGCCTCGATGAGCGCCGTAGCACCATTGTTGACCTGGTACAGCCCCCGCATGGACGGCAGGTGCTTCACGTCCATGTCCCAGACCAGGTTCTCCACCCTGTGGTCGAAGGAGTAGAGGCTGATCCGTGTCTCATGGCCGAGGCTGTCGGACTCGGCCTTCAACCCCGCCACGAACTCGTCCACAACTCGAATGAGTTGACTCTGGTGCGGACGCATCGAACCCGAACAGTCCACTACCAGCGCGACGTGATTCACCTTGTGCTGGATCTTGTTTGCGGACACGTCTGTGTTCCCCCTCCGAGGTCCCCGAGTGATGTCTTCACTTTATGGGGAGGCACTGACAACGGCCTTTGACGCTCAATCACATGCCTGCGTCCAGCGCTGTGTCCGGCATCCAGGGACGCCCGGCGATCGTCCATGGCGCTCGCCGGTAGCGGACCGTCGTGCGGTCCTCGTGGTCCTCGCGGTCCTCGCGGTGCTGGGCGGATTGGGTGTGGGCGAGTCGGTAGGAGTCGCTGCGGTAGCGATCAAGACTTCCACCTGTGGGTTGACGACCTACCCAGCCACCAACTCAGCCGGCCGCACGGAGACGGTTCCCGGATCGGCAGTCCCGGCAGAGGCCGGGTTCCGCCGCGCGGAACCCCCGGTCGCAACCGTCGCAGTTCCGCATGGGCAGGACCGCCGGACGTACTGCGGGTTCCGCACTTCTGACCGGTGCGGGCAGGGGTGTCTCCTTGAGCCGGTAGGCGAGGATGCGGGCCGGGCGGACCAGGAGGTTGTCCGGGAGTCCTGCGGTGAGGTGGTCCGTGACCTGCGTGGGCAGGAGGCCTGCCGCGAGCCACCGGGTGACGGCCGGGGCGAGGCGGGCGGCTTCCTGCGCGGACAGGAAGAGGCGGGGGTCGACCCGGCGCAGGGCGGCGAGTACGGCGAGGGCCTGCGGGTCGGCGTCGGCGAGCGGGATCGGTGTCTCCGCCTCGGCCCGCACGGGCGCGGCCACCGTTTCCTCCATGGCCGCGGACGCGGGCGTGACCGCCGCCGCGGCGGCGGCGGGCGGCTTCCGGGGGCGGCGGGGCTTGGGCGGCTCGGGAGGCCCGTCCGGATCCGGATTCAAGTCCGGATCGCCGCCGGGAATGTCGTAGAAGTACGTCCGGGTGCGGATCTGCCCGGTGGACAGTCGCTCGCGGCGGCGCTCCAGGTACCCGGCCTCTTCGAGTTCCCTGAGTGCCCGCGAGACCAGGATTTCTCCCTCGGTGAAGTGCTCGCACAGCGCGGCGATGCTCACGGGGGAGCCGTCCGGCAGGGAGAGGATGTACGTCGCGACGCCGACCGTGACCGCGCTGCCGCGTCGCTGTGCGAGGGCGTTGGAGATCACGGTGAAGTCGGCCGTGAGGCGGGTGCGTACGTGGATCACGCCGGAGGTCGGAGCTCCGGCGTCGGCGCGCAGGCGCGCGTTAGACTGCGGTTCAGCCATCGGGAAGGTCTCTGCTTCCTGATCGGTCAGGCCCTCGTTCGGGATTGCCGTCCCGGCCGGGGGCCGTATCTGTTTGCGGTTGTCGCGGCGAACGTAACCGCCCGAATCCCGTGCCTGCAAGCCGGTCACTCGGACGGGTGACGTGGGCTTCGCGACCGGGGAGGGTGAGTGGGCGGGTAGTTCTTTCCCCCGGTTCTTTGGGGAGGTCAGTGGCCCGCCGGACCCTCGCGGACAAGGGTCCGGTGAGCCCGGAAGACGGCCGGCGGCCGGGGCCCGGCCGCCTCAGGGACGGTGGTGCCCGGCCTTCAACTCGCCCATGAAGGCGGCCCAGGTGGCGGTTTCGAAGCACAGCGCCGGACCGTGCGGGACCTTGCTGTCACGGACGGGGACGACGGTTCCTCGGAACCGGTCGGCCACCTCCACGCAGTCGCCCCCCGCCTGATTGCTGTAGCTGCTCCTGTACTCCACCGCAGTACAGCGTTCACGGATCAGGAAAGCCGCCCGGCCTCGTGAAGCGCGTCGAAGACCATCTCGTCGACGGCCGAGACTCGGTCCCGATCGGCGTAGCGGAACCACGCCTTCTCGGCGATCTCCCTCGACGGGGTCAGCTCACCGCGGTGATCGGCGGTGTAACAGATCATCCGGAAGGGGGCGTGATCCGGATGACCCTCGCCGATCTCGAAAGTGCCGAAGTGCACCATGGAACCGGGGTCGATCGCCGCCTGCAGTTCCTCGTCGATCTCCCGCACCAGGGTCTCGCCGTCGGACTCGCCCGGCTCACGATGACCGCCCGGGAAGTAGAAGCGATCTCTGCCGTGACTACGCGTCACCAACACCCGGTCGTCCCGCACCAGGATCCACGCCACCTTCTCCGGCACGCCGTTGCCGTTCGCCATGGCTCGGGACCGTATCGGAGGGGCATGGTCTGCGTCAGCACCGTTTCACCGTGATTCCCCGCTGTTCCCCGCTAGATCTGGTGCGCTTGTGGTGCAGTCTCCGGCGGCGGCGTCGGCGGCACTCACCGCTTCACCGCTCTGTACCGCTTCATGAGCGAAGTGATCCGCTGGCCGTCGGCCTGCCCGTTCAGCTCGGTCAAAAGATCGTCAGGGCAGAGCTCGTAGAGATCACCCCACCATCGACGCCCTCGGTTGTCCCAGATCCTGTAACCACCCGGCACGCCCCTTGCGACGTAGCGCCTCCTACTCACCCGTCCACCACCCCCCTGCCTTCCCGCTCTTCCCGCACGACCATACGGACGCCGGTGTGCGCCGGCGAGAAGGTTTCTGCAGCCTCCGGCCCACATGCTTTCCAACTGCGCCGGCGGTGGGTTGGTACATCCGGATGAACCTCACCTGAGGCGCGATCCAGATTTTTTTGGAGTTCGGCGGTCTGCGGATGTCGAGAACGTGCCACCGGCTCCGTCCCAGGGACATCAGCGGCCACCACCGGCCGTACGAGAAAGAAGGAGAAACCAGCATGGCGATTCAGCGGATGGACAACGTCGGCATCGTCGTAGAGGACCTGGACGCCGCCGTCGCGTTCTTCGTGGAACTCGGTATGGAGCTGGAGGGCAGGGCGGAGGTCGAGGGCCCCGTCGCCGACCAGTGCACCGGACTCGACGGCGTCCACTGTGACATCGCGATGGTCCGGACCCCGGACGGTCACAGCCGGCTCGAGCTGGCGAAGTACCGCACCCCCGCGGTGATCAGCGCCGGGCCGCGCAACCGGCCGCACAACATTCTGGGCACGCACCGCGTCATGTTCGCCGTCGACGACCTCGAGGACACCGTTGCCCGCCTGCGCCCTCACGGCGCCGAACTCGTCGGCGAGATCGCCCGGTTCGAGGACAGCTATCTGCTCTGCTACCTCCGCGGCCCGGAGGGCATCATCGTCGGACTGGCCGAGCAACTGCGCACCGGCTCCCACGTCGACAGCTGAGCGTCGACATGGCTCGCGCCCACGCCCCGGCCGATGGTGACCTCGACTCTGGGTCGCGGCTGCAGTCGCCTGGTATGAATGGCCGTGATGTCTTCGGTGTGGAGGCCATCGATCCCCTCGCATGTGCATGTGCTGCGTGAACTCGGCGGCGCCCAGGAGGAGGGTCGTTGAACTCGCCCCGCCGGGCAGTTGAGCCCGCTGGCACTGCCGGAGGCTTCACCGCTGCCGAGTCGGTTGCAGGACGCTCTCGTGGAGCAGATCCGCCGTCTCCCCGAAGCCACCCAGTCGGTACTGGTGGTGGCCGCCGCGGACGACACCCGTGATCTCACCCTGGTGCTGGCGGCGGCCGCCCACCGCTTCGGCGCGTCGATCGAGGACCTCGAACCCGCCGAACGCGCCGGCCTGGTCGCCCTGTCCGGGCAGCTGCTGCGCTTCCGGCACCCGCTGGTCCGATACGCCGCCTACCTGGGAGCCCCGCTCGCCAGGCGCATCGCCGCGCACCAAGCGCTGGCGGCGGTGCTGGACGCCAGTCGGCATGCACACCGGCGCGCGTGGCATCTGGCCGCCGCATCGACAGGCCCGGACGAACAGGTCGCCGACGAGCTGGAATCCGTCGCCGAGTGGGCCGACAGCCGTCAGGCGGTGGCCTCCGCGTCCGCCGCGTACGAGCGTGCCGCGCAACTCACGGCGGATCCGGACAGGCGGACGCGCCGGCTCATCAGCGCGGCTCAGAAGGCCGGCGAAGCCGGTCAGGACGAGCGGTGCGGCGCCCTGGCCGACCAGGTACCACTCCCCGTCGCGGATCCGGGGACGGCGGCGAACCTCGCCCGCGTGCGGGCTGTCGTCGAGCTGGGATACGGCAGCCCGGCCACCGCCGGTCGCATCCTGGTCGAATGCGCCGACCGGATCGGACCCAGTCGCCCCGACAAGCTTGCCTCCCTCCTGACCGAGGCGATCCACGCGGCCTTCTCCTCGGGCGACGCCGATCTCATCGCCGAGATCGCCGACCACGGCCCGGACCTGCCGGTATTGGCCATGCCCGCCCGCTTGTTCACCGGGGATGTCGGGGATGTGGCAGGCGCGCTGGCGTTGCTGCCTGATCTCCTACGGGTCGGCCGCCGTTCCGACTGCGGACTAGTGGACCGGCTGATGGCCGGTATCTACTGCCATCTGGTCGCCGACTACGCGCACGCGCTCGAGATCGCCGACGCGTCGGTCGTCCACTGCCGTGACCAAGGCATCGGCGGATGGCTGCCCACCACGCTGCACCTGTTGGCCAAGGTGGAACTGGCGCTCGGCCGGCATGAGCAGGCGTATGCGCACGCCGCCGAGGGACTCCGGCTGGCCGACTACTACCAGCTGGCCCACCGCGCCGCCCACCTGCGTGCCGTTCAGGCGGTCCTGGCCGCCGTCCAAGGACGGGAGGAGCAGACCCGCTCCCTGGCGGAGGAAGCCCTGGAGTACACGCGCCCGCGCGGTGTCGGGCGGGGTACGGCGGATGCTCTGTGGGCGCTCGGTCTCCTCGAACTCGGCCTCGGGCGAGCCGGGGCGGCGCTGGAGCACCTGGAATCGGCCGGGCGGGAGGCGGGCCATCCGCTGCTGGCTCACTTCCTCGTACCCGACCTGGTCGAGGCCGCGGTACGCGCCGGCCATCCGGAGCGGGCGACGGAGCCCGCGCGGCTGCTCGGGCAATGGGCGGCCGCCGCGCGGCAACCGGCCCTCGCCGCCCTGGCCCGCCGCTGCGCGGCACTGATCGGTCCGGACGCGGAGGCCGAGCAACACTTCTCGGCGGCTCTGCGACTCCACGAGGACGGCGGCGACTTCGAGCGGGCCCGCACCGAGCTGCTCTACGGGGAATGGCTGCGCCGCCTGCGGCGCAACCTCGACGCCCGCGACCACCTCCGCGAGGCGATGGAGGTCTTCGACAAGCTGGGCGCCGAGCCCTGGGCCGACCGGGCCCGGGCGGAACTGCAGGCCGCGGGCGAGACCCATGACCTGGCCGGTGCTGCCGACGGACGGATCAGCCGGCTGAGCCCACAGGAACGCGAGGTCGTACGGCTGGCCGCGACCGGCGCGACCAACCGGGAGATCGCCACGCACCTGTTCCTGAGTCCCCGTACCGTCGGCCACCACCTCTACCGTGCCTTCCCCAAGCTCGGCATCAGCTCCCGCACCGAACTCGCCTCGCTCCTCGCCTCATGAGGCGGGCGGCCTCATGAGGCGGGCGCCGAATAGACCATCCGGATCTCCGCGGTCCGGTAGCCGGCCCGGGCGAAGGCCGCGGCCATGGGCGCATTACCCATGTCCGTGGTAGCCGTGATCAGTTCGGCGCCCGCAGCCGCCTGCACCCGGGTGATCTCGGCGAGCACGTCGTCGACGTACCCCCGGCCGCGGAACTCCGGGACGACACCCAGGTAGCCGACGTTGCGGTTGTACGGAGTCGCCGACGGGATCGCCAGCCCGGCGACCTCCCCGTCGAGGGTGTGAGCCAGCCGCCACCACGCGCGCTCGCCGGGACAGCCCAGGTAGAAGTCCATTTCGTCCCGGGCGGTGGCGTCGGCGCCTTTGGCGGCCAGGTTCCTACGGGTCTCACCGTCCAGGCTGCCCGCGGCGATCCGCCGGAACACCCGCAGGAACTCCTCGTCCGAGGCTTCGGCGAAGGTGAGCCGGCCGCTGGAACCCGGGACGCCGACGTCGGGCGTCCACTCCAGGCGAAGCCGCTCCACCTCGTCGGTCAGCCCGGCCGCCAGCGCGGCCCCACGCCGCCAGGCCACAGCGGTCGCGATGTCCGGGGCGTCGCGCCAGCCGTTCGCCAGTGTCAGGTTGTAGAGCGGCAGTTTGCGCGCGCCCTGCTCGGCGAAGGCTCGCAGGCCGGCGCTGATCAGCTCGGCCCCGACCGCCGCGCGATCGGTGACCGAGGCGTCGACGTACAGGCAGTCCAGAGCGAGCGGGTGATCGCAGGCCGGCGGTCCCCACCACAGCGCCCGACCCACCACCCGGTCACCGTCCTCGGCGACCCAGGTCCACTCCGGCCGGTACATGCCCTGGCCCAGTTCGTCGAGGTAGCGGTCGGCAGGAATCCAGCCGACGGGTTCGTCGACCTTGACGGCGAGCATGCGATCGAGGTCGGCCTCGGTCGTCGGACGAAACAGCATGTGCTCTCCTGAAGGTCGTGTCTCTTCGATCAGGTGGCTCGTAGTTCTGGGCGGGTTCAGCAGGGGGCCCCGCCCAAGGGCCGGAACGAGTCGCGGGAGGCGGCCCGCGTTATGACGGCGGTTACTGCGGGTCGCGGTTGAACAAGGCCGTCGACCAGCGCGAGACCGAGCCGAACTCCCATCCCCATCCCGCAAAAGACGGGAGTCTCCCTGATGTGGCTGTTGCCGGTGGAGCCCCGCCCGACGTTGCCACCGCTGGTGACGTCATCGACGCTATGGCTGACCACACGGGGCCGGCATCGGTCGTCCCGACTTAACCTGGCCAGTCACGGCCGTACCGGGCATGGGCAGGCGCGTTCGCACCTTCGCCGCGCACATGCGAACCGGCGGGGCCAGGGAGGCGGAACAGGGCGCAATCGATCGTTTGGCCCCCGCAGTTCCGACCCAGCGCTATGGGCCGGCGACGCCGCGACGACTGTCTCCCCGCCCGCTGGACGACTATCTCCCTGCCCACTACAAGGGCGACCTGTTCGGGGATTCTCCTGGAAGCCAAATCTCGAAGTCGGCTCCCAAATGGCTCCCAGAACGGCGCCACAAAACGAACCAGGCCCGGTACTGATCTCTCAGTACCGGGCCTGACCTGCTATTTCAGCTGTCAGGGTGGCGGGATTTGAGCCCACGACCTCTTCGTCCCGAGCGCGATCACGGGGGCCCAGGCCTTGCCTCGAGGGCCGCTGGCCTGCCTATTCGGCTCCGACACTGTCCATTACGGTCCAGGACCGTCCGATCGCGGCTGTGACGCTTGGCCCTCTGTTTGGCCCCCGGGGAAGTTGCGGTGACGCTGCATTCGATGCTGGTCAGAGCTGTGATCAGGCAGGGCGACCGACCTTCCGACGTGGCATGACCCCGGACGCCAGTCGCGCGGTCAGCTCCTGGTCTCGTACCTGGTCAGCACCATGCCGTCGGGAAACGTCCGGGTCTCCAACAGGCTCAGGTTCACCCAGTTGTCCAGGGCTGTGAAGAACGGCGTGCCGCCGCCCACCAGGACCGGATGGGTGACGATCGCGTACTCGTCGATCAGCCCGGCCCGCATGGCCGCCGCGGCGAGTGTGGCACCGGCGATGTCCATGGGGCCGCCGTCTTCGGCCTTGAGTCTGGTGATCTCGGTGACCGCGTCGCCGGTGACCAGACGGGTGTTCCAGTCGACCGTGCGGGTCGTCGAGGAGAACACCACCTTCGGCATGTCCCGCCAGCGGCCGGCGTACTCGATCGTCGCCGGTGTGGCACCCGGCTGCTTGTCGGCGGTCGGCCAGTGGGAGCTCATCGTCTCCCACAGCTTGCGCCCGTACAGCGCCAGGCCCGTCGCGCCCACCCGGTCGGACCACCACTGGAACAGCTCGTCGCTCGGCACGCTCCAGCCGAGGTCGTCGCCAGGCGCGGCGATGTAGCCGTCCAGGCTCATGTTCATGCCGTAGGTCAGTTTCCGCATGGCGTCAGCCTCCCGTGAGTCGGTATTCGGCGTACAGACCAGCACGGCGCGCAAAACTCATCGGTCAGGCCACACTGAGGGCCAGTTGACCACCACGCCAAGCAGATGCTCCGTCACCGCGGCAGGAAACCGGGCTTCTCCTCTGCCAGGGTGTGGAGTCGATTGAGGTAGTCCTGCGCCGCAGGTTCTGCGGCGTAGCGGCGTCGCATTTCGGCAGCGAGTTCCCGCCTGGTCATGATGAGCGACGGCACCGATTGGCGGTCGCCCTCAAGGGCACGCGCACCCATAGTCAATGCCTGCTCCAGGTCGCCCTCACGTGCCGCCGTGACGCCCAGCGTGACGCGAGCTTCAGCGTTACGCATCGGCGAGCGGTCGGTGCCGTCGAAGTCCGTTCCTACCCTCAGCAGCTCTTCGGCGAGCGTGCGCGCGAGCTTGTCCTCACCGACCAGGCGGTAGCAGTCCATCGCGTAGAAGTCGAACTCGGCGGGGTCCACCACGAGGTGGTTGTCCAGGTTCGGCGTTGGTCCGCGGGTGTGCGCGGGCGTCCGCCGGTGTTCGTCGGCGTTGTCACGCAGTTGGACACTCACGTGGGGCCCGGCGCAGTCGTAGTTCCGGGCCCACCTGGCATCTGCCGTGCGGCTGTTGCCATGAGTACTTGGCGAACAGCGCGCCGGCCATGAGCGGAGGGTAGATGCCGGACGCTCAGCTTGGGCGGCTCGGTTGATCCAGCGGAGGTTGCCGTATTGACCTGTGGCAAAGCAGTGGCGGCGCCCATGCCCTATTCGAACTGCTTGCCGCTGCGGTTGTAGGTACCTTCGGGTTTGGTATCCAGTAGGCCAAAATGACGAGCGCGTGCTCGATAACTGGTCGAACCCGGGTCGTTCGTGTGTCCCGCCGAAGGTGTTGGGGTGGCGTGAGTTGCGTTCCTACCGGGCAGTCCTGGTCCTCGTTCCCGTCGCGTTCGCCCTCGTCGCATGTGGCAGGTTCGCCTTCCCGCCAGTCCCTGACGGTAAGCCGGTCGAGCTACCCCGATCGCAGACAGCGACCATGTGGGGCGACGGCGCGGGCGGCAGGCTAGAGCTGAAGCCGGATGGAACGTTCACTGCCGATGATGTCTGCGGTGATTACGACATCTCTGCCTACGGGCCGGAGAACGAACCCCGGTCGGGATCGGGTACCTGGGACGACGATGACGGGGAGGGACAGAGCAGCGTAACGGTGTCGTTCGAAGCCGACCGCGTGAACTCCACCTACAAGGCCCTGCGAGACGGCAAGACGCTGAAACTCTGGACATATGTCGGGGACCCCGACGAGGGTCTTTCGCTCTGCGTCCTGACCCTGCGGTAGTTACGGCCGTGCCGGAGTGGCCGACGGGACGGACTCTCGGGTCACCGCCTGGTCGAGCGAGGTCGGGCACGACCCTGTACTCGGGTGCGTGGCGAGATTGATCAGCACGTCGAGTCGGAGGCCTGCTTCCTGCAACTCGGCGACCTTCGCGTTGATGCGGAGGCGCTCGTCGAGCAGACATTCCAGCAGCTCGGGGCCGACGTATCGGGCGTCGATGGAGGGCAGGAGGGTGGCGATCAGGCGGCTGCCGAGACCGGCTGTGTAGAGCTGCTGGATGAGCCCCACACGGTCCACGGCGGACTCGTCGTAGACGCGCTGACCGCTGGTCGTGCGCTGGGGACGCAGCAGGCCCTGCTCCTCGTAGTAGCGCAGGGCACGCGTACTGACTCCGGCCTTGCCGGCCAGTTCTCCGATACGCATGGCACCCCTCCTTCTCGCGGTGTCGCTGTCACGACTTGCCTTTGACGTCAACGTCAAGTTTTAGCGTAAGCGGCACAGGACGGAAGCGAACATCGTCCCTCCGTCCGCTGAAGGGAATGACCATGAACATTGCTGGTTCTACCGCGCTCGTGACCGGAGCCAATCGCGGGATCGGTCAGCGCTTCGTCGAGCAGCTGCTGACCCGGGGAGCCAAGAAGGTATACGCCGCGACTCGCCGTCCGGAGCTGATCGACACCTCCGATTCGCGAGTCACGCCGCTGTACCTGGACCTGCTGGACGAGAAATCGATCTTGGGCGCCGCCGCAGCGGCGCAAGACATCACGTTGCTGGTCAACAATGCCGGCATCGCGACCGGGGCGCAGCTACTGACCGACGACCTGGACAAGATCCGGCAGGACCTGGAAACGCACCTCTTCGGCACGCTTCGGGTCATTCGCGCCTTCGCTCCGCACCTGGCCTCCAACGGTGGAGGGGCGATCGTGAACATTCTCTCCGTGCTTTCGTGGGTTGCCACCCCCGAAGGGTCGGGATCCTATTCCGTGGCCAAGGCCGCGGAGTGGAACATGACCAACGGCGTGCGCGTGGAGCTCGCCGCTCAGAAGACGCTCGTCCAGGGCGTGCATCTGGGCGCCGCGGACACCGACATGATGGCGGGACGCGACGCCCCCAAGATCGACCCGGCCGATGTCGCACGAGCCAGTCTCGACGGCGTGCAGGCCGGGGCCATCGAGGTGCTGGTCGACGATCCCAGCCGCTTCGTCAAGGCCGCCCTCTCGGGTGATCCTGCGCAGCTCTACAGCCCGCCGTCTGAAAACTGACCCGTCCCGGTGCGCCCAGATCCCGGCGCCGGTTCTCGCCCAGCCCCGAGCGGGACCCGGTGCCCGCCTCGGGGTCCCGCGGCCACTCGGGGACAACTCGCGCTGCGAACAACACGACATCGGCTCCCTGACCGGGGCCATCAAGCCGTTGCCTGTGGAACGGTTCACCATGGATGGCCGCCGAGTCGGTTGACGGTGGCATGAGGTGCCCAGCATGCAGCACAACATCGGCCGCCCCCGGCCACAGCTGCCGTCCGGCATGCCCAGCCGACACGGGGAAACGTGGCCCGGGCGTCCCACCGCGCCGCTGAAGAGGGCCAGTTGCGGCTTTGCCGGCGCATCGATGCCGGGCGGCCGATCGCGCACGTCGGCGCTTAGACCGGAATCTCGCCGCTGTCTGGCGAAGTGGTATGCACGCTGGCGCTGGCACGCACGGCCTCCGAGCGCGAGCGCCGGGCGGCATTCGCCGACTTCCTGAACCATCACCGCGTCACCTTCGGCCAGCCGCCGAAACCGCTCGACGTCTTCCCGCACAGCTGACCATGGAGAGAGTTCGTGGAACCAACGTGACCACCACAGCTAGTCACGCAGCAACACGAGAGGGCCCTTACCTACCCGGTAAGGGCCCTCTGACCTGCTACTTAGCTGTCGGGGTGGCGGGATTTGAACCCACGACCTCTTCGTCCCGAACGAAGCGCGCTGCCAAGCTGCGCTACACCCCGATGTCGCTGCTCGGCGGGCCACTTGCGTGGTGTGTGCCGTGGCGACGTCGTTTACTTTAGCCCACCGGTGGCCGGAGACGAAATCCGGTTTTCAGGAGGTCGGCGGCGGCGTGGGCCGGGGCGGATGTGGTCGAGGGCGACGAGGAGGACGGCGAGGGCGTAGCAGGCGAGGCCGAGGACGGTGGCGTTGCCGAGCACTTCGACGTAGCCGCGTTGGGGCACGTCAAGGAAGGGGTACAGGTAGCGGGCCGGAGCGTCCGGTGGTAGGAGCGCGCCTCGGGTCAGGGCGAAGGCCACGTACGTGACGGGGAAGACGAGCCAGACGGCCGCGTCCTGTGGGCGCAGCGGGCCCGGGCGGGTCAGCAGGAGCCAGTCCAGTGCGGCGGCGACGGGGATCACCGTGTGCAGGAGCTGGTTGGTGAGCGCGTGCCAGCCGGTCAGCGCGCCGGCGCCGGCGTCGCTCGTCATGGAGAACGTGATCGCGTCGTTCGCCAGGATCAGGTGGTAGACCAAGCCGGTGGCCACGGCGTACAGCAACGTGCACGCGGTGACGGACGGTGGCAGCGGGCGGCGGGCCGTCCACGCCCGTCGGGCCGAGAGCGTGAACACCACCGTCACCAGGAGGGCGGTCTGGATCGCGAAGTAGCTCAGGACTCGCGGTGGGCTGCCCAGGAGCAGGTCGAGCGTGATGCCCGCGGCCGCCGTCAGTGCGATGAGCAGGCGGAAGGCGGCGACGAAGGGGCGGCGTACGCGGGGGACCACCGCGTCGGCCGGGACGACGGAGGCGGTGGTGGCGGCGGCGCTGGCGGCTATACCGGGGATCGCGGGGATGTCCGGGATGTCCGCGGGTATGGGAGCGGTCATGCCCTCACGCTAAGCGGGGCGGACAAATGGGGCGATCCGGATTGAACCGGTCGAGGGTCGCCCTCGCTCCACGACCGGTCAGCCCGGCCCGCCACCGTCAGCTCTGGCCGCCGGGGTCAGCCGCGGCCCGCCGGCGTCAGTCTCGCCCCGCCGACGTCAGTCGTCTCGCCCCACCAACGTCAACAACGTCGCCTCCGGCGGGCAGGCGAACCGTACCGGCGTGTACCGGCTCGTCCCGCACCCCGCCGACACGTGCATGTACGACGTCCGCCCGGAAGCCTCCTCCGTGTGGGTGGACAGCCCCTTCACCCGGTCCGTGTCCAGGTCGCAGTTGGTCACGAAGGCCCCGTAGAAGGGGAGGCACAGCTGGCCGCCGTGAGTGTGGCCGGCCAGGATCAGCGGGTAGCCGTCCGCGGTGAAGGCGTCGAGCGCGCGCAGGTACGGAGCGTGCACGATGCCCATCGAGAAGTCGGCAGAGTCCGACGGGCCGCCTGCCACGCGCGCGTACCGGTCGCGCTTGATGTGCGGGTCGTCGAGCCCGGTCAGCTCGATCTCGTAGCCGTCGATCTTGAGGGTGCCGCGTACGTTCGTGAGGTTCAGCCAGCCGGCCGAGTCGAAGCCTTCGCGCAGCGGTTCCCACGGGTTGTGGATCGCGCCGACGACGGGCGCGTTGCCGTTCAGCCCGTGCCGCCCCTGTGTCTTCTCGAACAAGTAACGGGCGGGGTTGCGGGGTTTGGGCCCGTAGTAGTCGTTCGAGCCGAACACGTACGCGCCCGGGAACTCCATCAGAGGCCCGAGGGCGTCCAGAACCTCCGGTACGCCCTCCGGATCGGAGAGGTTGTCCCCGGTGTTGATGACGAAGTCCGGGCGCAGCCCGGCCAGCGAGCGCAGCCAGCGCTGCTTCTTGCGCTGGCCGCTCACCATGTGGATGTCGGAGACCTGGAGCACGCGCAGCGGCCGCATCCCGGGCGGCAACACCGGGACCGTCACCCGCCGCAGGCGGAAGAAGCGGGTCTCGAAACCCGCCGAGTAGAGCAGACCGGCGGCGCCGGCCGCCACGATTCCCAGGGGTACTCCGTATCGCGCGCGCATACGTCCATCGTGTCAGACGGCACGGACACCCGGCTCCGCCGGAACCGCCGCCCGAAAGCACCCCACGGAGCCGCCGCCCGAAATCAACGGGCAGCCGTCGCACCGTACCTGCGACAATCAACCCATGACCACGCTCAAGTCGAAGCTGAAGGCAGACCTCAACGCCGCGATCAAGGAGCGTGACGAGCTCCGCTCCTCGACGCTCCGGCTGACCCTCTCCGCGATCACGAACGAGGAGGTCGCGGGCAAGGAGAAGCGCGAGCTCTCCGACGACGAGGTGCAGAAGGTGATCGCCAAGGAGGCGAAGAAGCGCCGGGAGGCGGCCGAGGCCTTCGCGCAGGGCGGCCGCCCCGAGTCGGCCGAGCGTGAGAAGGCGGAGGGCGAGGTCCTCGCCGAGTACCTGCCCAAGCAGCTCTCCGACGACGAGCTCCGGCAGATCGTCACGCAGGCCGTCGAGGAGGCGAAGGCGGCCGGCGCCGAGGGCCCCCGCGCCATGGGCCAGGTCATGAAGATCGTGAACCCGAAGGTGGCCGGCCTGGCCGAGGGTGGCCGCGTCGCCGCGCTGGTCAAGAAGCAGCTCGCGGGCTGAGGCCGACCGGATCCCGCACGAAGAGCACCAAAAGCGCCAAGCACCAAGCACCAAGCACCAAGAGTACGAAGAGCACCAAGAGAAAGAGGCGGACGCCCCCAACCACTAGGGGACGCCCGCCTCTTCTTCGTACAGGACTACAGGACTACAGGGCTAAGGGAGGCTAAGGGACCCGGCCCACGGAACCCGGCCCACGGAACCCGGCCCACGGAACCCGGCCCACGGAACCCGGCCCACGGAACCCGGCCTACGGAAAGTTCCCGCCGCCGTTCCCGTTCCCGCCGTTCCCGTTCCCCCCGATCGTCCAGTCCTCCGGAATCGAGATGGTCGGATCGGGGAAGGCGCCACCGTCGGTGCCGCCGTCGTTCCCGTTGTCGTCGTTCCCACCGTTGCCGTTGCCGTTGCCGTTGTTGTCGCCGTCCCCGTTGTCCCCGTCTTCGCGGTCCTTGTCCCGGGGGCGCTCGACCTCGGGGATGCTGACGTTGTTGAAGGTTCCGGAGTCCCTGCCCGCGAGGGCGCCGGTCATGGCGTCCTTCCAGATCGGTCCGGGCACCGCGCCGCCGAAGACCTTCTCGTGCCACTCGCCGCCGATCGTGATGTTCACCATCTTGACCTTCTGGGTGGCGCTGCCGACCCAGACAGCGCCGGACAGTTTCGGCGTGTAGCCCACGAACCAGGCGTTCTTGCGGAAGTCCGTCGTACCGGTCTTACCCGCGTTGTCCCGGTCGGTGAGACCGGCCTGCTGGCCCGTACCGGAGTCGACCACGCCGCTGAGCAGCGCGTTGATCATGTCCGCGGTGGACTCCGACATCGCGCGCGAGCACGTCGACTTCGGCACCTTGAGCGACTTCTTCTCACCGCCGAGCTGCTGGCTGATCGACTCGATCGCGACCGGCGTGCAGTACGTGCCCCGGTTGGCGAAGGCCGCGTACGCGCTCGCCATGGTCAGCGGCGAGAGGCCGGTGGAGCCGAGGGTGAGCGAGGCGGGCACCTCGGGCACCTTGGTGCCGTTGCCCTGCACCACGCCCAGCTTGTCGGTCATCTTCACCACCGGGCACATGCCCGTGTCCTCGAGCATCTGCACGAAGTAGGTGTTGACCGACTTGGCCATGGCCTCCTGCAGCCCGTACGGGCCAACCTCCGACTCGTCCTCGTTCTCGACCTTGACCTCGCCCTCCCTGCGCCAGGTCTTCCCGTCGCACGCCGACACGCTGTCGGGATACAGCATCTCGTACGGCGCGGGATAGACCTGGTTGGCGGGCTTGCCCTCCTCCAGAGCGGCCGCGGCCAGGAACGGCTTGAACGTCGAACCCGTCGGGAAGCCGAAGTTCGAGCCGCCCATCTTCGCGTTGACCGAGTAGTTGTACTCCGTCTCGTTCTTGCCGTAGCCGTACGGCTTCGACTGGCCCATCGCCAGGATCTTGCCGGAGCCGGGCTCGACGAGCGTCGACGCCGCCGCGACCTTGTCCTTCTTGTAGATGTGAGCCTTGAGGGACGCCTGCACCGACTCCTGGGACTGCGGGTCGAGCGTCGTACGGATCGTCAGACCGCCCTGGTTCCAGACCTTGGACCGGGCCTCCTTGGTCTTGCCGAAGACCGGGTCGGTCAGGAAGACCTCGCGGACGTAGTCACAGAAGAAGCTGGCGTTCTTGACCGCCGTGATGCAGCCGTTGTTGGGCTTGCTGACCTTCAGGCCGAGCGGTTTCTCCTTGGCCGCGTCGGCCTCCGCCTGGGAGATGTCCTTGACGTCGGCCATGCGCTGCAGCACGGTGTTGCGCCGCTTCGTGGCCTCCTCCTCGTCGTTGACCGGGTCGTACCGGCTCGGCGACTGGACGATGCCGGCGAGCAGCGCGGCCTCCTGCAGCTTCAGGTCCTTGGCGGACTTGGAGAAGTAGCGCTGGGACGCGGCCTCGACGCCGTAGGCCTGCTGTCCGAAGAACGTGATGTTCAGGTAGTTCTCGAGGATCTTCTTCTTGCCGAGCTCTTCCTCGACCTGGATCGCGAACTTCAGTTCCTTGACCTTGCGGCCGAGGGTCTGCTGGGTGGCCTGGGCGATCTTCGTCGCGTCATCGCCGGCCTCCTCCACGAAGACGTTCTTCACGTACTGCTGCGTGAGCGTGGAGGCGCCCTGTGAGACGCCGCCGCTCTGCGCGTTCTTGTTGAGGGCGCGCAGGACGCCCTTGAGGTCGATCGCGCCGTGCTCGTAGAAGCGCGAGTCCTCGATGGCGACGATCGCGTTCTGCATGTACGGGGAGATGTTCTTGAGGTCGACCACCGTGCGGTCGCGTGAGTAGACCGTGGCGATGTTCCCGCCCTGGTTGTCCAGGATCGTGGTGCGCTGGCTCAGCGGTGGCCGCTTCAGGTTGGCCGGGATCTCGTCGAATCCCTCGACGGATCCCTTCGCCGCGAGACCGAGCGCGCCCACCGCGGGCACCGCGATTCCGGCCATGACGGCTCCTGCGAGCACACTGACACCGAGGAACTTGGCGGCCTGCTGAGTTGGGGACAGACCACCACCCGAGCGCTTGTTTGGCATAGGGGCAGCCTACGTTCTCATTCGCCGGACACACGTATAGGCCTTGGCCTAAGCTGCTCTCAACTGTCACAGCAAGCAGGGCTACGTATCAATACGTCCGGCGACCCCGAATCGTTTCGGTCGGCACTCAACTTTTTTGTTGGGGACGTGCCTGAATCCGCCTCATGTGTCATCTGGCGTCCGTTGTGACTCAACTCAACTGTCCCGGTTCGCCGGGAAGGTCACGTATGTCGTCGGGTCACTCCGTTGGGTGATCTGTCGCGTACGCATAGTCCATTCGGGCCATTCAAGATTGGGCCCCAAGGGGCTGGTTGACTGTGCCCTCCTTCCGTAACGTCCTCAACTGGCGGCGGTGAATATGCCGCTGCCGCCGTGGGGGAGCCTCGATTCGGGAGAGGACGGCGCCGGTATGGGCTGGGTAACCGACTGGAGTGCGCAGGCGGCCTGCCGCACTACCGATCCGGATGAACTGTTCGTTCAAGGAGCAGCGCAGAACAGGGCCAAGGCGGTGTGCACCGGATGCCCGGTGCGGACGGAGTGCCTGGCCGACGCGCTGGACAACCGCGTCGAGTTCGGCGTGTGGGGAGGAATGACGGAGCGGGAGCGCCGCGCACTGCTGCGCAGGCGGCCCACCGTCACCTCTTGGCGCAGGCTGCTCGAAACCGCGCGTACGGAGTACGAGCGAGGGGCGGGGATCCTGCCTCTCGACGAGGAAGAGGTGTACGAGCACTACGCGGCGGTGGGCTGACCGCCCTCCGCATGCCATCGGGGTCCACAGCGGCCCCGTACGCGTCCCGGGTCCACGTGACCCTGCACGCACCGCGTCAGGGGCCCACACGGCCCTGTCGCACCTGGGGCCCCGCGGCCCCGAGAGGCTTACGCAGCTCCGGTCGGCGAGGTACCGGCCGCGAGCCGGTTCCCGATGTCCCGCAGCCCCGCGAGGTCGTGCACATCGCCGGGCAGCGCGGCCACTTCGGCCACCGCCACTTCGGGGTGGAGCGAGGTGAAGCGGTCACGTGTGCGCTGCTCGCGGGAGAGCAGCTGCATGCGCTCGGCGTGCAGCCTCAACAGGCCTGCGGTGAGTTGGTCGACTGTCCGGTCCGGGGCGGGGGAGCCATCTTCGGAACCGGAAGGTGCGGTGGGTGCGGTTGCCTCGGTAGCGGGAGATTCTGAACTGCCGTACGTGTCGGGAGAGTTACGAAGTCCAGCTTTCCCGTCCACCTGATCCACAATGCGGGCTTCGGCAAGATTTTCCACGGCCGTGAGATCAAGGTTCTCCGCGGCGGCGAGCGCGCGCTCGGCGGACAGCTGAGCGGCGCCGCTGCCGTGGACACGGTTCAGCACGAGACCCGCCAGCGGCATGTCCTCGGCGGCCAGCCGCTCCACGAAGTAGGCAGCCTCGCGCAGCGCGTCCCGCTCAGGGGCCGCGACGACCAGGAACGCCGTCCCGGGCGCCTGGAGGAGCTTGTACGTGGCGTCCGCGCGGGTGCGGAAGCCACCGAAGGTGGTGTCCATGGCGGCCACGAACGTCTGGACGTCCTTGAGGAGCTGGCCGCCGAGGAGCTTGCCCAGGGTGCCGGTCATCATCGACATCCCGACGTTCAGGAACTTCATCCCCGCGCGGCCGCCCAGCTTCGCCGGCGCGGTCAGCAGCCGGATCAACTTGCCGTCCAGGAACGACCCGAGTCGGCTCGGGGCGTCGAGGAAGTCCAGCGCCGAGCGCGAGGGCGGGGTGTCGACGACGATGAGGTCCCACTCGTCGCGAGCCCTCAGCTGCCCCAGCTTCTCCATCGCCATGTACTCCTGCGTGCCCGCGAAGCCCGCCGAAAGCGACTGGTAGAAGGGGTTGTTGAGGATCACGGCCGCCCGCTCGCGGTCCGCGTGCGCCTCGACGATCTCGTCGAAGGTGCGCTTCATGTCGAGCATCATCGCGTGCAGCTCGCCGTCCGCGGAGTCGTCGACGCCCTTCACGCGGCGCGGGGTGTTGTCGAGCGCGTCGATGCCCATCGACTGGGCGAGCCTGCGCGCCGGGTCGATGGTGAGGACGACCACCTTGCGGCCACGCTCCGCCGCGCGCAGCCCGAGGGCCGCCGCGGTGGTCGTCTTGCCGACGCCGCCCGAGCCGCAGCAGACCACGATGCGGGTCTTCGGGTCGTCGAGCAGCGGGTCGACGTCGAGGACGCGGGCGGAGTCGATGGCGCGGGGGTCGTGTGTGTGGGCGAGGTCGTGCCCGCGGGCGGCGTCGCGCGCGTGGGCCGGATCGTATGCGCGGGCCGGGTCCTGGCTCATGAGATCCCTTGCTGACGCAGTTCCGTGGCGAGTTCGTACAGGCCCGCGAGGTCCATTCCCTCGGCGAGCAGTGGGAGTTCGTGCAGCGGGAGGCCCAGTTCCTGGAGTACGGCCCGCTGCTCGCGTTCCAGCGCGTACCGCTCGGCGTACTCCCCGGCCTGGGTCAGCAGCGGATCCACCAGCCGCTCGGCGACCCCGCCGCGGCGTGCGCCGCCGAGTCCGGCGGCGGACAGCGACTTGGCGACGGCCGTGCGCGGTGCCTCGCGCGTGAGATCCAGGTCGGCCTCGTCGAGGATCGCGGGCCGCACCATGTTCACGATGATCCGACCCACCGGCAGGTCAGCGGCGCGCAGATCGGAGATGCCGTCCACGGTCTCCTGGACGGGCATCTCCTCCAGCAGGGCCACCAGGTGAACCGCCGTCTCGGGCGACTTGAGCACCCGCATGACGGCCTGCGCCTGATTGTGTATCGGGCCGATCTTGGCGAGCCCGGCCACCTCTTTGTTCACGTTCAGGAAGCGCGTGATCCGCCCGGTCGGTGGGGCGTCCATCACCACGTAGTCGTACGCGAAGCGCCCGTTCTTGTCCTTGCGGCGGACCGCCTCGCAGGCCTTCCCGGTCAGCAGCACGTCCCGCACACCCGGCGCGATGGTCGTCGCGAAGTCGATGGCGCCGAGCTTCTTCAGGGCACGTCCGGCGCCACCGAGCTTGTAGAACATCTGGAGGTAGTCCAGAAGCGCCAGTTCGGCGTCGATGGCCAGGGCATACACCTCCCCGCCACCGGGAGCGACGGCGATCTTCCGCTCCTCATAGGGCAGCGCTTCTGCTTCGAAGAGCTGCGCGATGCCCTGTCTGCCCTCGACCTCGACCAGAAGGGCGCGCTTGCCCTCGGTCGCGAGGGCGAGCGCGAGGGCCGCGGCGACCGTCGTCTTGCCGGTACCGCCCTTGCCGCTGACCACCTGGAGCCTGCTCACGTATTCGAGCCTAACCAGTCTGCGGCCGGACTACGCAGGAGGCTGTGGACAACGTGTGCGGAAGGCGGCGGACGGCAGCGACTAAAGTCGCCTCATGACCAAGTGGGAATACGTGACCGTGCCGCTGCTCGTCCATGCCACGAAGCAGATTCTGGACACCTGGGGCGAGGACGGCTGGGAGCTCGTCCAGGTCGTGCCCGGGCCGAACAACCCTGAGCAGCTCGTCGCCTACCTGAAGCGGGAGAAGGCCGCGTGAGCGCCGTCGAGGCGAAGCTGGCCGAACTCGGGCTGACGCTGCCGGCTGTCGTGCCGCCGCTGGCCGCGTACCAGCCCGCGGTGCAGTCGGGTGTGTACGTGTACACCTCCGGCCAGCTCCCGATGGTGGACGGCAAGCTTCCGGTCACCGGCAAGGTGGGCGCGGAGGTCACGCCGGAGGAGGCCAAGGAACTGGCCCGTACGTGCGCCCTGAACGCCCTCGCCGCGGTCAAGTCGGTCGCGGGTGACCTCGACCGCGTCGCGCGCGTCGTGAAGGTCGTCGGCTTCGTGGCCTCGGCCTCGGACTTCACGGGCCAGCCCGGCGTCCTGAACGGGGCGAGCGAGCTTCTGGGCGAGGTCCTCGGCGACAAGGGCGTGCACGCGCGCAGCGCGGTCGGTGTGGCCGTGCTCCCGCTGGACTCGCCGGTGGAGGTCGAGGTCCAGGTGGAGCTGACCGAGGCGTAGGCGTACCTCCATGGGGGCTCTCCGGCGAACGGGGCTCTCCAGCGGAGTGAGCTCTTCGGGGAGCCGATTGTTGCCTCTCGAACATCAGCTCACTCCGGGATAGCCTCCGCCCATGGCGAATGGGCAGTGGTACCCACCGGAGTGGCCCGAGAGGATCCGCGCACTCGCGGAGGGCACGCTCACACCGGTCGTCCCCAAGCGGGCCGCCACCGTCATGCTGCTCAGGGACACCGACTCCACCCCCGCCGTGCACATGCTGCGCAGACGCGCCTCCATGGCCTTCGCCGGAGGCGCGTACGCGTATCCCGGCGGCGGCGTCGACCCCCGGGACGACGACCGTCAGATCGGCTGGGCGGGCCCCACGCGCGCGTGGTGGGCCTCCCGGCTCGACGTCGACGAGACCTCCGCCCAGGCGATCGTCTGCGCGGCGGTGCGCGAGACGTACGAGGAGGCGGGCGTCCTGCTCGCGGGAGCCACCCCGGACACCGTGGTCGGCGACACCACGGGGGAGGGATGGGAGGCGGACCGCGCGGCCCTGGTCGCCCGTGACTTCTCCTTCGCGGAGTTCCTCGACCGCCGTGGCCTCGTCCTGCGCTCCGACCTCCTCGGTGCCTGGACGCGCTGGATCACCCCGGAGTTCGAGCCCCGCCGCTACGACACGTGGTTCTTCGTGGCCGCCCTCCCGGAGGGCCAGCGCACCCGCAACGCCTCCACGGAGGCCGACCGCACCGTCTGGATCCGCCCCCAGGACGCGGCGGCCGCGTACGACAAGGGCGACCTCCTGATGATGCCGCCCACCGTCGCGACGCTGCGCCAGCTGCGCGCGTACGGCACCGCCGCCGAGGCCCTCGCCGCCGCACCCGGGCGGGATCTGACCCCGGTTCTGGCCAAGGCCCGCCTGGAGGACGGCGAGCTGGTCCTCAGCTGGCCCGGCCACGACGAGTTCACCAAGCACATTCCGACCGGTGGAGCCCCCGCATGACCGACGCCGCAGCCCTGCCCGGCCAGCCACGTGGCGGGGTGCTGTCCGGCCCCGCCACCCCACGAGCCGTCAACGTCCTCGCCCCCAACGCCTCCGCGATGACCCTGGACGGCACGAACACCTGGATCGTGGCCGAGCCGGACTCCGAGCTGGCGGTGGTGATCGACCCGGGACCCCTGGACGACGTACACCTGCGGAACGTCCTGGACTCTGCCGAGAAGGCCGGCAAGCGGGTCGCGCTGACGCTGCTGACCCATGGGCATCCGGACCACGCGGAGGGCGCCGCGCGGTTCGCGGAGCTGACGGGCACGAAGGTGCGGGCGCTCGACCCGGCGCTGCGGCTCGGCGACGAGGGTCTGGCCGCCGGGCACGTGGTCAGGACGGGCGGCCTGGAGCTGCGTGTGGTGCCGACACCGGGGCACACCGCCGACTCGCTCTGCTTCCATCTGCCCGCCGACCGGGCCGTCCTGACCGGCGACACGATCCTCGGGCGGGGCACCACGGTCGTCGCGCACCCGGACGGGCGCCTCGGCGACTACCTGGACTCCCTGCGGCGGCTCAGGTCCCTGACGGTCGACGACGGCGTGCACACGGTGCTGCCGGGCCACGGGCCCGTCCTGGACGACGCCCAGGGCGCCGTCGAGTTCTACCTCGCCCACCGCGCCCACCGCCTCGCCCAGGTCGAGACGGCCGTCGAGGACGGCTACACGAGCCCGTCCGAGGTCGTCGCCCATGTCTACGCCGACGTCGACCGGTCCTTGTGGCCGGCGGCGGAGCTGTCGGTACGGGCGCAGCTGGACTATCTCCAGGAGCACGGGCTCATCTAGACCCGCCGGTCTCGTGGGGCCTTGACGCCGTGCACGCGCGCGTACTCCTCGGCCAGCCATGGCCCGAGGTTCTCGACGTACGCGTGCAGGACGTCGGGGTCGCCGCCCGGCTCGTATCCGAGGACGGCCGCCTGCCGCATCTGTGCGGCACGCTCCGGGTAGTACGCGCCGAACGCCTCGGCCATCTCCGCCAGATCGCTCGTCCAGCCGTTCCAGCGGGGCATGACCAGAGTGAAGCCGGTGCGGACGAGACGGCGTGACATGAAGCGCACGAGGGGCCGCTGGGCTTCCTTCGAGTCGCCGGCCTCGGCGATCCGCTCGCGCCAGCGGGCCAGGTGGAGCCCGAGGTCGCCGTTGGTCTCGCGGGCGAGAAGTGAGTCGGGCCGGTAGCGCGGCAGGTCCTCGGCGAGGTCCTCGCCCAGCAGTGGCGTACACAGGCAGGCGACGAACCACCCGAGGTCGTACGTCTCCAGGTCGCTCAGCACCTGCGCCCGGCTGACGAGCAGGGTCCCGACACCGTCGATCTCCGGGAACTCCTTGTCGAGCGCGTCGTCGAGCGTCCGCGCGTCCGCCCGGTCCGCCTCCGTGGGCTCCTCGCGCAGGGCGAGCAGCAGATCGAGATCGGAGCGGCCCACGCGCGCCGTGCCGCGCGGAATCGAACCGTAGAGGTACGCGCTCGTCATCCGCGGGCCGAAGACGTCCAGCAGCCGCTCGCGGGCCGCCGCCACGACGGGCCGGAACGCGCGAGGGACCCGCCCCAGGGAACCTTCGCGTTCGATGTATCCCTGGGCGTCGAGCCCCGTGTTCCGCATGGGAACACTGTGCATCGACGGCGGTACGGGGTCATGTCATTTTCAGACGTGGATCACGTCATTCCAGCGGAAACACCAGCGGAAACCTCAGCGGAAACACCAGAGCGGTGCTCTCCTCCGTCGGCCCGACCCTCAGCGGCTGGCTCGGGTCGCTCTTCCGGGACTTCCACAGTCGGCACGCCGAGCGGCGCTGCCCCGTCGCACCTGGAGGACCCCGCTGTACAGCGGGGTCCTCCAGGTGCGTACGAAATCAGCGCGAGCGCTTCGCCAGCCGCTCCACGTCCAGCAGGATCACCGCGCGGGCCTCCAGGCGGAGCCAGCCGCGGCCCGCGAAGTCGGCGAGTGCCTTGTTGACCGTCTCGCGGGAGGCGCCGACCAGCTGGGCCAGCTCCTCCTGCGTCAGGTCGTGCACGACGTGGATGCCCTCCTCGGACTGCACGCCGAAGCGGCGCGAGAGGTCCAGGAGCGCGCGGGCCACGCGGCCCGGGACGTCGGAGAAGACCAGGTCGGACATCTGGTCGTTGGTCTTGCGCAGGCGCCGGGCGACGGCGCGCAGCAGTGCTGCGGCCACCTCGGGCCGCACGTTCAGCCAGGGCTGGAGGTCGCCGTGGCCGAGGCCGAGCAGCTTGACCTCGGTCAGCGCGGTGGCGGTCGCTGTGCGCGGGCCCGGGTCGAACAGCGACAGCTCGCCGATGAGCTCGCCGGGGCCGAGGACCGCCAGCATGTTCTCGCGGCCGTCGGGGGATGTGCGGTGGAGCTTCACCTTGCCCTCGGTGACCACGTACAGGCGGTCACCCGGGTCGCCCTCGTGAAAGAGAGCGTCACCGCGCGCGAGGGTCACCTCACTCATGGAGGCGCGGAGCTCCGCGGCCTGCTCGTCATCGAGCGCCGCGAAGAGCGGGGCGCGCCGCAGAACGTCGTCCACGAGTTCTCTCCTTGTCGACCTGCTCAGGGGATCTTGCTCCCCGGTGTACCAGGGGACCGTGCTCCCCATCTTGCCGGACGGTCCAAACAGTGTGATCAGTCACAAGTCTGCCGCACTGGAGTCCCAGGCAGTGCGGCAGGGGGCCAATTGGGGGCCGATCTACGAGGGTCGGGGCGGATGTCAGCGGTGGGCTTTAGGCTGGCCGAGTGTCCAAATCGCCGGTGAGAGCACAGGCCAAGGGGGCTGGGCGGGTGGTTGTACGTCGCGATTCCGCTGTGGGCGAACAGGGCCCCGACGGAGCGAAGAAAACGACAAAAGCGGCAGCGTCGGGGTCGGTGAAGAGGTCGGTGAAGAGGTCGGCAGGGGCCGCGGGGAAGGCCGCGGGGGTTGCGGCGACGGAGATGGCCGCGTCCGCCAGGAAGGCGGCGTCCGCCAGGAAAGCCGCCGCCGCCAAGAAGGCCGCCGCGCCGGAGAAGGCCGCCAGGAAGACCACCAAGAAGGCCGCAGAGAAGACCGCCAGGAAGAGCGCACCGTCCAAGTCGCCCGCCAAGAAGCCCGCACCCGCGAAGAAGGTCGCGCCCACCGAAGTGACTCCGACCAAAGTGACCCCCGCCAAACCTCCCCGGAACGAGTCCCGCACCGCTCTCGTCCGCCGGGCTCGCCGTATCAACCGCGAGCTCGCCGAGGTGTATCCGTACGCGCATCCGGAGCTGGACTTCGAGAACCCCTTCCAACTCGTGCTCGCCACCGTCCTGTCGGCCCAGACGACCGACCTGAGGGTGAACCAGACGACGCCGGCGCTCTTCGCCAAGTACCCCACCCCCGAGGACCTGGCCGAGGCGAACCCGGAGGAGGTCGAGGAGATCCTCCGGCCGACCGGGTTCTTCCGGGCCAAGACCAAGTCGGTGATAGGGCTCTCCAAGGCCCTGCGGGACGACTTCGGCGGCGAGGTCCCCGGCCGACTCGAAGACCTCGTCAAGCTCCCCGGAGTGGGCCGCAAGACCGCCTTCGTGGTGTTGGGCAACGCTTTCGGGCGACCCGGACTCACCGTGGACACACACTTCCAGCGGCTCGTACGGCGCTGGCAGTGGACCGACGCGAAGGAGCCGGACAAGATCGAGGCGGCCGTCGGCGCGCTCTTCCCGAAGAGCGAGTGGACGATGCTCTCGCACCACGTGATCTTCCACGGCCGCCGCATCTGCCACGCCCGCAAGCCCGCCTGCGGCGCCTGCCCGATCGCCCCGCTCTGCCCGGCGTACGGGGAGGGCGAGACGGACCCGGACAAGGCGAAGAAGCTCCTGAAGTACGAGAAGGGCGGCTTCCCGGGCCAGCGCCTCAACCCGCCGCAGGCGTACCTGGACGCGGGCGGCATCCCCGCACCGCCGCTGGGGGCTCCCGTTCCGGGAGAGCCTCCGATGGGGGCCGGATGACGGAACGTTCTGCGGACCCGCAGGCGTTGAGATCAGCAGAACGGGGGTGGCGATGACGCACGCGAGCCATACGCACGACAGACAGGGCGGCGGTACGCACGACATGCGGGGCGGAGATGTGGACCTGACCAAGGACGGTCTGCCCGGCTGGCTGGACCCGGTGGTGCGCGCCGTGGAGACGGTGGAGCCGCTCCAGCTGAGCCGCTTCCTGCCCCCCGCGGACGGCGCGGGCCGCCAGTCCGCCGTACTGATCCTGTTCGGTGACGGCGAGCGCGGCCCCGAACTGCTGCTCATGGAGCGCGCCAGCTCGCTCAGGTCACACGCCGGGCAGCCGTCCTTCCCCGGCGGCGCCCTCGACCCCGAGGACGGCGACCCGAAGGCCGACGGGCCGCTTCGGGCCGCTCTCCGCGAGGCCGAGGAGGAGACCGGGTTGAACCCCGGCGGAGTCCAGCTCTTCGGCGTGCTCCCGAAGCTCTACATCCCGGTGAGCGGCTTCGTGGTCACCCCGGTGCTGGGCTGGTGGCGCGAGCCGACCCCGGTCGGCGTGGTCGATCCGAACGAGACGGCCCGGGTCTTCACGGTTCCCGTGGCGGATCTCACGGATCCGGCCAACCGCGCGACGACGGTCCACCCCAGCGGCCACCGAGGTCCGGCATTCCTGGTCGAATCCGCCCTCGTCTGGGGCTTCACGGCCGGAATCATCGACCGCCTCCTGCACTACTCGGGCTGGGAGCGACCTTGGGACCGGGACAAGCAGGTCCCGCTCGACTGGCGCGCATGACAGGGTGGCCTTCGTGAACGTGCTGGACATCCTGTTGCTGGTCGCCGCCGTGTGGTTCGCGATCGTGGGCTATCGCCAGGGGTTCGTCGTCGGCATCCTGTCGGTGATCGGCTTCCTGGGCGGCGGCCTCGTCGCGGTCTACCTCCTACCCGTCGTCTGGGGGGCGGTGACGGACGACGCGGAAGTGGGTACGACCGCGGCCGTCGTCGCCGTGGTCGTCGTGATCGTCTGCGCCTCCGTCGGCCAGGCCCTGACCACCCACCTCGGCAACAAGCTGCGCCGGTACATCACTTGGTCCCCGGCCCGCGCTCTGGACGCCACGGGCGGCGCCCTCGTCAACGTCGTGGCGATGCTCCTCGTGGCCTGGCTGATCGGCTCGGCCCTGGCCGGTACGACACTGCCGACCCTCGGCAAGGAGGTCCGTAACTCCAAGGTGCTGCTCGGCGTGTCCCGGGCCCTGCCCGAGCAGGCCGACACCTGGTTCGCGGACTTCTCCTCGGTCCTCGCGCAGAACGGCTTCCCGCAGGTCTTCAGCCCCTTCTCGAACGAGCCGATCAACGAGGTGCGGTCCCCCGACCCGGCCCTCGCCAACAGCCCGGTCGCTGCCCGCGCCCAGCGCTCCATCGTCAAGGTCACCGGCACCGCCGAGAGCTGCGGCAAGGTTCTCGAAGGCACCGGCTTCGTCTTCGGCGAGCGCCGAGTGATGACCAACGCGCACGTGGTGGGCGGCGTCGACGAGCCGTACGTCCAGATAGGCGGTGAGGGCAGGCGGCTCGCCGCGAAGGTCGTGCTCTACGACTGGGAGCGCGACATCGCGGTACTCGACGTACCGGATCTGCGCGCGCCCGCCCTGCAGTTCACCACCAAGGACGCGGGGAGCGGCGACGGCGCGATCGTCGCGGGCTTCCCGGAGAACGGGTCGTACACGGTCAACGCCGCACGCGTGCGCGGTCGCATCACGGCCAACGGCCCGGACATCTACCACCGCGGCACCGTGCGCCGCGACGTCTACTCGCTCTACGCGACCGTGCGCCAGGGCAACTCCGGCGGCCCGCTGCTCACCGCGGACGGCAAGGTGTACGGCGTGGTCTTCGCGAAGTCCCTCGACGACCCCGATACGGGCTACGCGCTCACCGCGGACGAGGTCCAGGAGGACATCGCCCGGGGCCGCACCGCCAACCAGCAGGTGGACAGCGACAGCTGCGCGCTGTGAGGCCGGGGTGGACTCAGCCGCGAGGGTGACGCAAGCGTACTGAGACCCAGCGAGCCCGGCGCCTCAGAATGTGCGGGATTCCCAGCCGAGGATCGGTGCCCTGCATCTGCGGGGCGCCCCTCTGGTGGGAGCTCAGGCCACTGGCCGAGCGGCGGTTTCGTGCTGCGTCACTGTAGTCGTGCGTCCAGCCCATACCCCGACGTCTGCCCCTGCCCCAAGGTCCATAACCGCCCCCACACCCCCCAATTGGCCTATGCGCCAGGCATTTGGCTGTTCGTAGCACAGCTGTTCGCCGGGCGGTATCGCGGGAAGGGCAGGACGTGGGGCGGGTCGACCCTCAGTGGTCGCCTCAGCGGTCGGGCTCGGGGTCCTTCAGCCAGTTCACCAGCTCCGTCGAGAAGGCCACCGGATCCTCTTCGTGCGGGAAGTGACCGAGACCGTCGAACAGCCGCCAGCGGTACGGCGCTTCGACGTACTCCCCGGACCCCGCGGCGCTTCGTGTCCGCATCACCGGGTCGAGCGAGCCGTGCAGATGCAGCGTCGGCACGCGCAACGGCCGCTTCATGCGCCGGTTGAACTGGATTCCGTCCGGGCGTGCCATGGAGCGCACCATCCACCGGTACGGCTCGATCGCGCAGTGCGCGGTCGACGGGATGCGCATCGCGCGCTGGTACGTCTCCACGTCCTCGTCGTCCGGCTGCCGCGGCCCGGACCAGTCCCGGATGAGCCGGCCGACCAGGGCGCTCTCGTCGGCGACGAGTTGCCGCTCGGGGATCCAGGGCCGCTGGAAGCCCCACACGTACGAGCCGGCCGCGGTCTGCTTCATGTCCGAGAGCATCGCCGAGCGCCAGCGCCGGGGGTGCGGCATCGAGGAGACCGCGAGCCGGCGCACGAGCTTGGGGCGCATCACGGCCGCCGTCCACGCCAGATAGCCGCCGAGGTCGTGGCCGACGAGCGCGGCGTCGGGTTCGCCGAGGGACCGCACGACGCCGGTGATGTCGAGGGCGAGGTTCGCCGGGTCGTAGCCGCGCGGGGTGCGGTCGCTGCCGCCGACCCCCCGCAGGTCCATCGCGACCGCGCGGAAGCCCGCGTCGGCGAGTGCCGGCAGTTGATGCCGCCAGGTCCACCAGAACTGCGGGAAACCGTGCAGCAGCAGGACCAGTGGCCCGTCGCCCATCTCGGCGATGTGGAAGCGCGCGCCGTTGGCGGCGACGTCCCGGTGGGTCACCTCTCGCCCGCCGGGAACGTCGAGCCGTACGGCCGAGGTGGGTTGCGCCCAAGGTGATTGCCCCGCAGGGAAGGAGCCCGTCATGAGGACGAGCGTGCCACAGCCTTGGCGCTCTCACCGACCCGATCCGCCGGGCTCGTCTCACGGGGGTGCGGCTTCACGCTCTGCAGTACGGCGGCCGACTCCTTGACCGAAGCCGCGGTCTTCTGCGGACCCTGCCCCTTCTTGGCCTTCTTCGCGAAGACCACGCCGATCAGCGCGAGGGCCCCGGCCACCACCACGTTCGCGGCGAACGACAGCAGGAAGCAGACCGCCAGGTTCCAGTCGCTCCAGGTGCGGATGCCGTATGCCAGGGCGAAGCTCAGCATCGGCAGGGAGAAGATCAGCACCGCCCCGGCCGCGGCGAACGCGCCACCGCCGACCGCGCCGCGCTTGACGTCCCGTTTGAGCTGCGCCTTCGCCAGTGCGATCTCGTCGTGCACCAGCGCGGACATCTCGGTCGTCGCCGAGGCGAACAGCTGGCCGATGCTGCGTTCGGCGCCGACCGGGCTGCCGTCGGGTGCGCTCATCGCGTTCTCCCTGTTGTGTTGAGGTGCCGCTGTCTTGGGCCGTAGTTCTGTGGGGCGTTTTGCGTACGTGTCGGACCGTGCGTGTCAGATCATGCCGGACCGTCGTTCTCCTCGCTTGCCCCGGCCATCACTTCGGCAAGCCTTCGGTGTTCGGCGGCCTTCCGCTCGTAGATGTCGGCCATCCGCAAGTGGTAGGCCGGGCTGTCCACCTCGTAGATGTCCGGGATGCCGTCGTGGTCCTCGTCGCGCTCCTCGTCCTCGCACAGCTTGCGGTACTTGCCGTTGCGTATCTTCAGCAGCGTCCCCGACAGGACGGCCGCGATCACGGAGCCGATGAGGACGGCGGCCTTGACCTCGTCGGTGAGCGACGCGTCGCCCTCGAAGGCGAGTTCGCCGATGAGCAGCGAGACGGTGAAGCCGATGCCCGCGAGCGAGGACACCGCGAACACGTCGGGCCAGGCGAGGTCCTCGGAGAGCGACGCCCTGGTGAAGCGGGCCGTCAGCCAGGTGCCGCCGAAGATGCCGACCGCCTTGCCGACGACCAGACCGAGCACGACACCGAGGGTCTCGGGCTTGCTGAAGACGTCGGAGACCGAGTCGCCGGAGATCGCGACCCCGGCGCTGAACAACGCGAACAGCGGCACGGCGAGGCCCGCCGACAGGGGACGTACGAGATGTTCGATGTGCTCACCGGGGGAGTGCTCCTCGCCTTCCTCCTCGCGGGGAGTGCAGCGCAGCATCAGGCCCATCGCGACACCGGCGACGGTGGCGTGGATGCCGCTGTTGTACATCAGCCCCCAGATGACCAGCGCGAGCGGCACGTACACGTACCAGCCGCGTACGCCCTTCCTCAGCAGCAGCCAGAAGACGGCGAGGCCGACGACGGCGCCGCCGAGCGCGGCGAAGTCCAGGTCGTCGGTGAAGAAGACCGCGATGATCAGGATGGCGAAGAGGTCGTCGACAACGGCGAGCGTGAGCAGGAAGGCGCGCAGGGCGCTCGGCAGCGACGTACCGATGACGGCGAGGACGGCGAGCGCGAAGGCGATGTCGGTCGCGGTCGGTACGGCCCAGCCGTCGAGCGAGCCGCCGCCGGTGGCGCTGACGAGGGTGTAGACGAGCGCGGGCACGGCCATGCCGCAGAGCGCGGCGACGACCGGGAGCGCGGCGGCCTTCGGGTCCCTCAGGTCACCGGCGACCAGCTCGCGCTTGAGCTCGATGCCCGCGACGAAGAAGAAGACCGCCAGAAGCCCGTCGGCGGCCCAGTGCTCGACGGAGAGGTCCAGGCCGAGCGAGGCGGGTCCGATGTGGAAGTCGCGGACGGACTCGTAACTCTCCCGCAGCGGGCCGTTCGCCCAGATCAGCGCGGCGATCGCGGCGGCGAGGAGCAGGATGCCGCCGACCGTCTCGGCGCGCAGCGCGTCCGCGACGAAGTTCCGCTCGGGGAGCGAGAGCCGTCCGAGGACCTTGCGGTCTTTGCGGGGAGGAGCGGGGGCGGGAGTGGGCGCGGACACGGGGTCGACCTCCGGTCGGTGGGCAGCACTGAGCACATGCCGACCAGACTTCCCGGCGCACCTGATTCCTCTGTCGCGTTGTTGACGTCTTCCTTAGCTTACCTAAGTTCCTGGGCTTGTCTAAGCCGCCGGACCTGCCCGGTGATCTTCACGCTAGACGCAAAGAGAGCACCCGGCGCGTCCGGCGCCGGGTGCCCCTATGGGTGGTTCCTACTCGCTACGGGTTCAGTCCTCGCTGGGCGCCGCCGGGAGTTTCGCCTGGATGAGGTCCATCACCGTGGAGTCCGTGAGCGTCGTCACGTCACCGAGCTGGCGGTTCTCCGCGACGTCACGCAGCAGCCGGCGCATGATCTTGCCGGAGCGGGTCTTCGGCAGCTCCGCCACCGGCAGGATCCGCTTGGGCTTGGCGATCGGGCCGAGGACCGTACCCACGTGGTTGCGCAGCCCGGCCACCAGACCCTCGTCCTCGGCGGAAGCTGTCCCGCGCAGGATCACGAAGGCCACGATCGCCTGCCCGGTCGTCTCGTCGGCCGCGCCCACGACCGCCGCCTCGGCGACCGACGGGTGCGAGACGAGCGCCGACTCGACCTCGGTGGTGGAGATGTTGTGCCCGGACACGAGCATCACGTCGTCCACCCGGCCGAGCAGCCAGATGTCGCCGTCCTCGTCCTTCTTGGCACCGTCCCCGGCGAAGTACTTGCCCTCGAACCGCGACCAGTACGTGTCGAGGAACCGCTGGTCGTCGCCCCAGATGGTGCGCAGCATCGACGGCCACGGCTCGGTGAGCACGAGGTAGCCACCGCCGCCGTTCGGCACTTCCCGCGCCTCGTCGTCGACGACGGTCGCGGAGATGCCCGGCAGCGGACGCTGCGCGGACCCCGGCTTCGTCTCGGTCACACCCGGCAGCGGCGAGATCATCATCGAGCCGGTCTCGGTCTGCCACCAGGTGTCCACGACCGGGGCGCGGTCGTCGCCGATGCGCTTGCGGTACCACATCCACGCCTCCGGGTTGATCGGCTCACCGACGGAGCCGAGCACGCGCAGGCTGGACAGGTCGAACTTCGCGGGGATGTCGTCGCCCCACTTCATGAACATCCGGATGACCGTGGGCGCGGTGTAGAGGATCGTCACGCCGTACTTCTGCACGATCTCCCAGAACCGCCCCTGGTGCGGGGTGTCCGGCGTGCCCTCGTACATCACCTGCGTCGCGCCGTTCGCGAGTGGCCCGTACGTGATGTACGAGTGGCCCGTCACCCAGCCGATGTCGGCCGTGCACCAGTAGACGTCGGTCTCCGGCTTGAGGTCGAAGACGGCGTGGTGGGTGTACGCGGTCTGGGTGAGGTAGCCGCCGGAGGTGTGCAGGATGCCCTTCGGCTTACCCGTCGTCCCCGAGGTGTAGAGGATGAACAGCGGCTGCTCGGCGTCGAACGCCTCGGGCGTGTGCTCGGCGGACTGCTTGCCCGTGATCTCGTGCCACCAGACGTCGCGGCCCTCGGTCCAGGCGACCTCCTGGCCCGTACGGCGCACGACGAGTACCTTCTCGACACCGGCGACCCGGGCGACCGCGTCGTCGACGGCCGGCTTGAGCGCGGACGGCTTGCCGCGCCGGTAGCCGCCGTCGGAGGTGATGACCAGCTTGGCGTCGGCGTCCTCGATGCGGGTCGCGATGGCGTCGGCCGAGAAGCCGCCGAAGACGACTGAGTGCGCGGCGCCGATGCGGGCGCAGGCCAGCATCGAGACGACGGCCTCGGGAATCATCGGCAGATAGATGGCGACCCGGTCGCCCTTCTCGACTCCGAGCTCCGTGAGGGCGTTCGCGGCCCTGGAGACCTCGTCCTTGAGCTCGGCGTAGGTGATCGCTCGGCTGTCGCCGGGCTCCCCCTCGAAGTGAATCGCGACGCGGTCGCCGTGGCCGGCCTCCACATGCCGGTCCACGCAGTTGTACGCGACGTTGAGCTTGCCGTCCTTGAACCACTTGGCGAACGGCGGGTTCGACCAGTCCAGCGTCTCGGTCGGCTCGGTGGCCCAGGTCAGCCGACGGGCCTGCTCGGCCCAGAAACCGAGCCTGTCAGCCTTGGCCTGTTCGTACGCCTCCGCCGTGACGTTGGCGTTGGCGGCCAGGTCGGCAGGCGGCGCGAACCTGCGCTCTTCTTTGAGCAGGTTGGAGAGGGAAGGGTTCTCGCTCACTGTCCCGTCTCCTCCGGCAGGTTGGCCAGGCTTTCGTTGCTCACGACATCTCCCTTTCCCAGGGTGTCCGTTGTGTCCCGGGCCAGCTCATCAGACGTGGACCCCTGGTGACAAGGGCCGTCCGAGAATTGGTTTAGACCTGTGTGCGAGATCCTGTGTGCGGGTGGCCCCTCCGCGCACTGAGGGGCCACACGTTCTCACGGACGGGGGAGGTGAGAGGTTCAGGCTCGTTGGCGGGCCCGCGAGTGCGGGCGTGTGGGCGGGAGACTTGGGTGGGAGGCGGTTCAGGCCCGTGTGTCGTACAACGCCGTCGCCGCGACCCGGTCGAAGACCTCGCCGTCGGGGTCCTCGTGGGGCGTGGACTCCGTGAGCAGATATGCCTGGGCCTCGCCCACGTGGAAGTACATTCCGTGCAGCTCGAGTACGCCCTCCGCCAATGCCCGCGCCACGGACTCGTGCGCCCGCAGATGCTCCAGCTGCTGCACCACGTTGGTCAGACAGAGCTGCTCGACGGCGTCGGCGGGGGCCCGTCCGGCGATCCGCGTCCACGGCCGGTCCTTCGCGGCCATCCGCTCCAGACTGGGCAGCCCGTGGCGCAGCCACCGCTTCAACGGCGTCCGCGCGCCCCCGGGTTCGGAGCTCATCAGCGCCTGCATCGCGCCGCACCCGGAGTGTCCGCACACCGTGATGGACCGCACCTTCAGCACATCCACCGCGTACTCGATCGCGGCCGCCACCGAGTCGTCGCCGCTCTCCTCGCCGGGCGGCGGTACGAGATTGCCCACGTTCCGTACGACGAAGAGGTCGCCGGGCCCGCTGGCGGTGATCATCGACGTGACCAGCCGGGAGTCGGCGCAGGTCAGGAAGAGCTGCGAGGGCCGCTGCCCTTCCCGCGCGAGCCGGGCCAGCTCGCGGCGCACCAGGGGCGCGGTGTTGCGCTGGAACGTGCTGATACCGCTGGCCAGTTGATGCCCGCTCGGGCGACCCCCGGGCGGCGCGGTCTCCGAGCCCTCGCAGTGGTGGTTGAGCCAGGGAGTCCAGGGCCGGCAGTGGCAGTGCGACGCCTGCCCGTTGTTGGCGTGTGGTTCCGTGAGCCTGGCTCCGGTGCGCCCGGTCAGCTCGACGGAGCCGCCCTGCGCGGTGTGCGCGCTCTGCCAGTCGTGCAGCGACTCGTACGCCGCGTGGTCCATGAAGGAGCCGTCCAACTCCACGACGGCGTCGGCCCCATGGGGCACCATATGCAGCGCCCGGCTGAGCCGCGGCACGGCGAGGAACGTCAACTGCCCGTGTACGTGAACGTGATGGACTCCTTCCCTTTCCTCGTGCGTGATGCGGGTGTGGGCGAGGCGGTGCAGAGCGACACCGACGGCCACGGCGACCCCCAGCGAGACGCCTTCCAGGACGCCGAGGAAGACGATGCCGACGGTGGTGACGGCATACACCAGCACTTCTCGGTGGCGGGTGACCGTGCGGATGTGTGATGCAGAGACACCATCTGGATGCCGACGGCCATCACCAGGGCGGCGAGCGATGCGAGGGGGATCAGCTCCAGGATCGGGACCATCAGCAGCGCGGCAACTACTACCCAAACGCCTTGCAGCATCGTGGAGTTCCGGCTGGTGGCGCCCGCCTGCACATTCGCCGAACTTCTCACGGCCACGCCCGCGACAGGCAGGCCGCCGAGCGTTCCGGAGACGATGTTGGCGGCGCCCTGCCCGAGCAGTTCGCGGTCGAGATCGGAGCGCGTGCTTGGAGTCGGCTGCCTGGCCGTGAGCTTGTCCACGGCGACGGCGCCGAGGAGCGACTGCACGCTGCATACCAGCGTGACGGTCAGTACGGCGGCGGTGAGGCCGAGCGCGGGCCCCTCCGGCAGTCCGGCCAGTGCGTGGCTCCGCCAGGACGGCAGGTCGACCTTGGGCAGGGTAAGCCCGGCGAGCGACGCCGTCGTGGTGGCCACGGCGACGGCGACGAGCGCGGCCGGTACCTTGCGCAGGGCCCGACCCACGCGTCCGGGAATCCGGGACCAGGTCAGCAGGACGGCCAGCGTGAGAGCGCTCATCGACAGCGCCGCCACGTGGAGGTCGGCCAACTGGGCGGGCAGCTCCCGCACGTTGTCGACGACGGAGCTGTGCGGAGAGCCGCCCAGCACGATGTGCAGCTGGGCGACGGCGATGGTGATGCCGATACCGGCCAGCATGCCGTGCACGATCGCGGGGCTGACGGCGAGGGCGGAACGGGCCACCCGCAGGAATCCCAGCCCGAGTTGGGCGAGCCCGGCGATCACGGTGATGGCGCAGGTCGTACGCCATCCGTACTGCTGGATGAGGTCGGCGGTGACCACCGTGAGCCCGGCGGCGGGCCCGCTGACCTGGAGCGGAGCTCCGCCGAGCCGACCGGCCACGAGCCCGCCCGCGGCGGCGGCGACGAGTCCCGACTGCAGCGGAGCGCCGGTGGCCAGGGCGATGCCCAGTGACAGAGGCAGGGCGATCAGGAAGACGGCGATCGAGGCGGAGAGGTCGGCGGCCGCGATCCGGGGAATCCGGGGACGGCGGCGGGACCGGGGCGGGCTGTGCGGCCGCCCCTCGTCCGGAGTGTGCGAAGAGTCGTCGGTGCGGGTGGGGACGCAGGCAGGCATGGTTCCCGTCTCCTCCGGGGCTACGCGGTCGCTGGGGGTGCGGCCGTGGGTCACGGCGTACTGCGGCGGGATTTATCAACGCTCGGTAAATGAATCGTAATGGAGAGTAAAGGCTGCATGCGGAAAAGTAGCGCAAATGGGGTAATGATTCACTCTCGCGAGTGATTAAGCATTTTGATCGGCTTGTCGTATTACTTCATCCTTCTGACCTTGCGACCTTGATGGCGCTGCCGGTGTTCGCCCGTTTCTCCGGGATTTCCCGTGCGGCACCGCCATCGGCGTTGGTCTGACTGAAGGAAGAAGGTGGGCGCGACATGGCCGGCATCCAGAGGGCCGCCGCGGGCGTCGCGGTCGCCGCTGCCTGTGCCGCGGCGCTCGCCGGCTGCTCGATCGGCGACACCGGTTTCGGTTCCACCGGTTCCGAGGAAGGCGCGCACGGCGCGAAGAGGGCGGCGGGGGCTCCGGCGCACAGGAGCGCGGTCCGCCTGATCGGCGACGGCTCGACCGCCTTCACCGGCGCGCAGCCGTACCTGTCCCGGCCCGAGCGGCTGAAGCCCGGTCAGAAGCCGCCGCAGTTCGTGGTGTTCTCCTGGGACGGCGCCGGCGAGGACAGCCAGCGGCTATTCTCCCACTTCCGCAAGGTGGCCAAGGCCAACAAGGCAACGATGACGTACTTTCTGAGCGGCGTGTACCTGCTCCCGGAGGAGAAGCGCGACCTCTACCGCCCGCCCCAGCATTCACCGGGCCGCTCCGACATCGGCTTCAACGACGAACAGGGCATCAAGAACACCGTGCAGCAGCTGCGCGGCGCCTGGCTCGAGGGCAACGAGATCGGCACGCACTTCAACGGCCACTTCTGCGGCCGCGGGGGCGGTGTGGGCGAGTGGTCGGCCGCCGACTGGAAGAACGAGATCGCCCAGGCCAAGTCGTTCGTGAAGTCCTGGAAGACCAACACGGGCACCAAGACGGCCGTCCCGCTGCCCTTCGACTACGAAAAGGAGCTCATCGGCGCCCGCACGCCCTGCCTGGAGGGGCAGCGGAACTTCATGCGGGCCGCCCGCGAGCTGGGCTTCCGCTACGACACCAGCGGCGTCAACAACCAGCTCTGGCCCAAGAAGAAGGGGGGCCTGTGGGACCTGTCGATGCAACTCGTCCCGTTCCCGGGCCGCGGCTTCGAGACGCTCACCATGGACTACAACTTCATGGTCAACCAGTCGGGTACGACATCCAACGGCGACCCCGCCAAGCACGAGTACTGGGGTGACCAGATGCGGGACGCTCTGCTCATGGGCTTCTCCCGCGCCTACGACGGCAACCGCGCGCCCCTGATCATCGGCAACCACTTCGAGTCCTGGAACGGCGGCACGTACATGCGCGCCATCGAGGAGACCGTCGAGCACGTCTGCACCAAGAGCGAGGTGCGCTGCGTCTCCTTCCGGCAGCTCGCCGACTGGCTCGACGCCCAGGACCCGGGGACCCTCGACCAGCTCCGCACGCTGAAGGTCGGAGAGGCCCCTGAGCAGGGCTGGGCGCGGTTCCTGTCCGACCGGCCCGCCGCCCCGGCCCCGAAGGGCGTCCCGGGCGCTCCGGCGGTGAAACCGTAACGCCTGGCGCGCCTGGGTGCGGTCGGGTGCGAGCGGTCAGGCCGTGGTGGCCGGCCGGTCGGGTGGCGTCGAGCGGTCGGCGGCCGGTGCCAGGGCCGGACAGGCAGTGCGAGCGGTCAGGCCGTGGCGGTCTCGGCCTCACGCAGCACGAAGGCGGGGTCGACCTGGGCGGCCAGGTCGGTGCCCGTCCGCTCGTTGGCCCAGGACTGCGCGTTCTTCAGGTGGAAGTGGACCATCTGGCGCGTGTAGCGCTCCCAGTCACGCTGCTCGTACGTGGCGTCGGCGGCGGCCTTGAGTGAGTGCAGCGCGCGCCGGTTGTCGTCCTCTAGGTGCTCGAACCGTGGCGGGCGGCCCTTCTCCATGGCGCGCACCCAGTCCGAGTGCCCGACCGTCACCAGCAGGTCGTCGCCGACTTCGCTCTTCAGGAAGTCGAGGTCGTCCTGTCCGTGCACCTTGTTGCCGACGACCTTCAGGGTGACGCCGAAGTCGTGCGCGTACTCCTTGTACTGGCGGTATACGGAGATCCCCTTCCGGGTCGGCTCGGCGACGAGGAACGTCATGTCGAAGCGGGTGAACATGCCGGACGCGAAGGAGTCGGAGCCCGCCGTCATGTCGACGACGACGTACTCGCTCTGGCCGTCGACGAGATGGTTCAGGCAGAGCTCCACTGCACCGGTCTTGGAGTGGTAGCAGGCCACTCCCAGGTCGGCCTCGGTGAACGGGCCGGTGACCATCAAACGGACGGCGCCGCCGTTGAGTTCCAGCGGCCGCGCACAGGCCTCGTACACCGGGTTGTCCTCGCGCACCCGCAGCAGCCGGGAGCCCTCGCCGGGCGGGGTCGTCTTGATCATCGTCTCGGCGGAGGAGATCCGGGGGTTGGAGCCGCGCAGGTAGTCCTTGATGAGCGGCAGCCGGTCGCCCATGGCGGGCAGCGCCTCGGCCTCCACGTCGTCCAGGCCCAGCGCGGCCCCGAGGTGCTGGTTGATGTCGGCGTCCACTGCGACGACGGGCGAACCGGTCGACGCGAGGTGGCGGATGAAGAGCGAGGACAGGGTGGTCTTGCCGCTGCCGCCCTTCCCAACGAAAGCAATTTTCATATTCAGTAAGGGTAGTGGCGTGATCGTGCTCGCGGGCAGCCAAATGTGGATAACACCACTCCTTCGTGGGGTGCGGGCCAACGAGAAGGGGACGCGTAGGGTCGTACTCATGAGTACGACAGGTGCGAACGCCGACCCGCTCGCGGCGCTGAGCTCGCTGCCAGGGGTGGCCGAATCGGTGGAGTCCGTGCGGAAGGCCGTGGACCGCGTCTACGGGCACCGCGTCATGCGGCGCCGCAGCAACGAGCTCACCTCGGAGGCGGCACTGCGCGGAGCGCGCGGTTCCGCGGCACTATCCGGTGCCGACTGGGCCCTGGAGGAGGTGCGCCGGCGCACCGACTTCAGTGGCGACGACGAGGCCCGGGTGGTTGGTGCGGCACTCAGGCTGACCGCCGAGGCGGGCCAACTCCTGTCCATCTGGCGGCAGTCGCCCCTTCGGGTGCTGGCGCGGCTGCATCTGGTGGCCGCCGCGGACAAGGGAGACGCGGTCGGGCGTCCACGACAGGACGGGGAACCCGTCACGGAGACCTCGGCGGCCGGCGCGGCGGGGCCCCTGATCGAGCTTCCGCTGCCGGGCGCGGCCGAGGTCGAGGGCCGTCTCGACGGCCTCTCGCGCTTGGTCATCGCGGGGGGTTCCGCGCCCGCCCTGGTGACCGCCGCCGTGGTGCACGGCGAACTTCTCGCCCTGCGCCCCTTCGGTTCCCACAACGGCCTGGTCGCGCGCACGGCCGAACGCATCGTCCTGATCGGCAGCGGCCTCGACCCCAAGTCCGTCTGCCCCGCGGAGGTAGGTCACGCGGAACTGGGCCGCGCGGCCTACGCCGCGGCCCTCGAGGGATACGTATCCGGCACCCCGGAAGGCGTGGCGGCCTGGATCACCCACTGCGGGAAGGCGGTGGAGCTCGGCGCACGGGAGTCGACGGCGGTGTGCGAGGCGTTGCAGCGAGGGGCTGCGTAGGTCCCTGAACAGGGTTGCGGCGGTACGGGTCTCCGTACCGCCGCTGGCATGTTCACCTGGTTACCATGCGTCCTCGAGATATTGCCCATCAGGTCGGGAACTGCTTGCCCGTAACCTGGTGCGGCTGGCCCGTAATCGACGGGTCGACGTCGCGTGGGTGCCTGGTGTTCATGCTCGGTCCGTGGGGCCTTGGTTGCGTTTAAAGGTGATCCTCTCGGATGTCCTTGGTCTCGCGGGCCGTTAATCCCTTTGTACTCCTGGACCAGGGGAAGCGAAAGCCCTCGCTGAACTTCTTTACTTTTGATCTCAAACAGGAGCGAATCAGGCGAACGGTCGGATTCGCAGGTCAGGCGACTGACCCGCGCCGTCGGCTCGCGTACCAGACCAGTCCCGCGGTGGCTGCCGCCGCTCCTATGGCCGCCGCCGCGACGAGCGCCGGCCGGGGCGGTACGGACAGCCGCTGCTTCAGCCGGACCGGGTGATGGAAGTCGAGAATGGGCCACGCGCGCGCGGTGGCCTCGCGGCGCAGCGCGCGGTCGGGATTGACGGCGTGCGGGTGGCCGACCGCCTCGAGCATCGGTATGTCGGTCGCCGAGTCGCTGTAGGCGTAGCAGCGGGTGAGGTCGTACCCCTCGGACGCGGCCAGCTCCTTGACGGCCTCGGCCTTCGTCGGACCGTACGCGTAGTACTCCACCTCGCCCGTGAAGCAGCCGTCGTCGCCCACGACCATGCGGGTCGCCACCACCCGGTCCGCGCCGAGCAGTTCACCGATCGGCTCGACGACCTCCGCTCCGGACGTGGAGACGATCACGACGTCGCGGCCGGCGATGTGGTGCTGTTCGATGAGGGAGGCGGCCTCGTCGTAGATGATCGGGTCGATCAGGTCGTGAAGGGTCTCGGCGACGATCTCCTTCACTTGTTGGACGTTCCAGCCGCGGCACAGCGCGGACAGGTACGAACGCATCCGCTCCATCTGGTCGTGGTCGGCGCCGCCCGCGAGGAAGACGAACTGGGCATATGCGGTGCGCAACACGGCCCGGCGGTTGATCAGCCCACCTTGGTAGAACGACTTGCTGAAGGTGAGTGTGCTCGACTTCGCAATGACCGTCTTGTCCAGGTCAAAGAAGGCCGCTGTGCGAGGCAAGGAGTGGTTTTCCACGGGGCCGAGCATATGCGCCCACCATTCGGGCTAGTGTGGGGTGTCTGGGTTTGCCTGAGAGGGCTCTCGGGTACACCATGGAAGTCACGGATCGTTCGCGACCGTGTCTAACCCGGTCCGACTCCTCCCCCCCCGAGTCGGCCGTGGGGACGACCCCCGCTCTCCCCCCCGGCGGGGGTCGTCGCATGTCCGGGTGGGTTTTCTCCCTCCGTTTCCTGATCGCCGGGCCCTGTTGTGCGGGCTTCGGCGCTCTTTGCGTGCGCCCGCGATTCATCACTGTGTGTAGTCGTGAGACTCCTCTGCGGAAGTCGTACAGGGGTCACCGGTTTGGGTGAAGGCGATATTCACAGCCACCAGGTTGTCCACAGTTATCGACCAAGATCCACACGATTTTCGGGATCGCTGCACCGTGATTCCAGCGCGTCCCGCTCGCGGAAGTCCATGGCCGGTTCGGTTTGCCCGGCGGCTATGGCCGGTTCGTATCGGCGGTTCATATGGAGGGCCGGTTGCCGGTTCTCGTGCGTGGGCGGGAATCGCGGGGCCGCAGGCGCTCCGCGGAAGAAGCAGCGAAGGGGGATGGAGATCGTGGCGGGAGCCATCACACACGACAGGCCGTCGGCCGCCGAGGGGCGGCAGGGCGGGCCGTTGATCGTCACGGAGGACGTGGATCTGCTGGACGACCTGCTGCGGCTGTGCGCCGCGGCGGGCGCCCGGCCCGAGGTCCACCACGGGGTGCCGGAGCGCGGAGGTGGCTGGGAGACAGCGCCTCTGGTGCTCGTCGGCGACGATGCCGCGCGACGGGTGAGCGGGGCCGCCCGCCGACGCGGAGTGGTGCTCGTTGGGCGGGATCAGGACGATTCCGGGGTCTGGCGGCGGGCCGTGGAGATCGGCGCCGACCATGTCCTGCTGCTTCCGGATGGCGAGCAGTGGCTGGTTGACCGTATCGCCGACGTGGCTGAAGGCGTCGGACCGCCCGCGCTCACCGTCGGCGTGATCGGAGGGCGCGGCGGGGCCGGATCGTCCACGCTGGCCTGTGCGCTCGCGGTCACCTCGGCGCGCCAGGGACGGCGCACCCTCCTCGTGGACGCGGATCCGCTGGGCGGCGGACTCGACGTACTCCTCGGCGGAGAGGCAGCCGAGGGGTTGCGCTGGCCGGCCTTCGCCGCCTCGCGCGGGCGGGTCGGCGGCGGCGCCCTGGAGGAATCGCTGCCCTCTCTGCATGCCCTCCGTGTCCTCAGCTGGGATCGCGGCGACTGCGTCACCATCGCGCCCGAGGCTGTCCGGGCCGTACTGGCCGCGGCCCGGCGGAGGGGCGGAGCCGTGGTCGTGGACCTGCCGCGCCGGATCGACGAAGGAGGCGCCGAGGCCCTGGCCCAGCTGGACCTGGGGCTGCTCGTGGTCCCCGCCGAGCTGCGCGCCGTCGCGGCGGCCGGACGGGTGGCATCCGCGATCGGCATGGTGCTCCGGGACCTGCGGGTCGTGGTACGAGGGCCGTACGCGCCCGGCCTGGACGACAAGGAGGTGGCCCGGCTGCTCGGGCTGCCCCTGGCGGGTCAGGTGCCTGTGGAGACGGGGTTGTTGACGTCCCAGGAACGAGGGGATCCGCCCGGGGGAGACGGACGCGGGCCACTCGCGCGCTTCTGCTCGGCGTTCTGGGAGCGGGTCGCGGTCGCGGGAGGGGGCGTATGAGCCGGCGGGCGAGCGGGGGCACGCGCGTGCGTGGCGGGGTGTCTGCGGGTCTGTCCGGGGCCGCGAGGGCGCCCGGGGCCTCAGGGCCGTTCGGGGTCGCCGGGCTGTCGGGTGGGCGAATGGAGGGCGGTTCGCCTGTGGATACGGTGCGGCGGGGCGGATGGGCGGGCACGGTTGTGCCGGCGGAACCCGGGCCGGCGGGTCGGCGCGCGGGGGCAGGTGTGCCTGCGGGCATGGGGCGGTCCGGGCGGGTGGGGGCGGGTGTGCCTGCGGATTTGGGGCCTGCGGATGGGCGCGCGAGCTCCACGAGGGCGGGGATGCCTGCGGACACGGGCCGGATCGGCGGACGCGTGGGCGCTGGTCTGCCTGCGGATTCGGGACTGTTGGACGGAGTGCGGCAGTGGCTCGCGGAGAGTGGGGGCGAGCCGACTCCGGCGCGGGTGGCGCAGGCTTTGCGGGAGCAGGGGCGGGTGCTCGGGGACGCCGAAGTCCTCGGTGCGGCCGAGCGGTTGCGGTCGGAGCTGGTCGGGACCGGGCCGTTGGAGCCCTTGCTCGGCGACCCCTCGGTGACCGATGTGCTGGTCTCGGCTCCCGACCGGGTGTGGGTGGACCGGGGCGGCGGCCTGGAGCTGACAGCCGTTTCCTTTCCGGACGCGGCGGCCGTACGACGCCTCGCCCAGCGTCTCGCGGCCGTGGCCGGGCGACGGCTCGACGACGCACACCCTTGGGTGGACGCGCGGCTCCCGGACGGCACCCGCCTGCACGCTGTGCTGCCACCGGTCGCCGTCGGCTCGACGTGCCTGTCGTTGCGGGTCGTACGGCCGCGGGCGTTCACGCTCGACGAACTGGTGGCGGCGGGGACGGTGCCGCCGGGCGGCGACCGGGTGCTGCGAGCCTTGCTCGACGCGAGGCTGTCGTTCCTGATCAGCGGCGGTACGGGCACCGGAAAGACCACGCTCCTGAGCGCCTTGCTGGGCCTCGTCGGACCGGGCGAGCGGATCGTGCTCGCCGAGGACTCGGCGGAGCTGCGCCCCGATCATCCACATGTCGTACGTCTGGAATCCAGGCCCGCCAACCAGGAGGGCGCCGGACTGGTCACGCTCCAGGACCTGGTGCGCCAGGCCCTGCGCATGCGGCCGGACCGGCTGGTTGTGGGCGAAGTGCGCGGGCCCGAAGTGGTCCACCTGCTGGCCGCTTTGAACACTGGCCATGAGGGCGGCTGTGGCACGGTCCACGCCAACGCCGCCTCCGGAGTCCCGGCCCGCCTCGAAGCGCTGGGCACGGCTGCGGGGCTCGACCGGGCCGCCTTGCACAGCCAGTTGGCGGCCGCTCTGTCGGTGGTGCTCCATCTCGTACGCGACCGGGCCGGGCGGCGGCGGATCGCCGAGGTGCATGTGCTGGAACGGGATCCGGCGGGGCTGGTGGTGACTGTGCCGGCGCTGCGGTGGGGCGCGGAGGCCTTCGCGTACGAGCGGGGGTGGGAGCGGCTGCGGGGGCTGCTTGGTGGCGTTCGTGACTTCAGTGGCCTCGGTCATCTGCGTGGTCTGCGTGATCTTGGTGAGAGGAGTGAGGACTGTGACGGGGGTCGGTGAGGTGTCCGTGGGGGCGGCGATGGTGTGCGCCGGGGCGGCGGCCTGGCTGATGGGCGGGCAGGGGCCGGGGGCGCGGCGAGGGCAGTTGCTGTGCCCGGGCGGTGGTGCGGTGGGGGTCGGACCGCCCACGTGGGAGCGGGTGACGCGGGCCGGGGATCGGCTGCGGTGGCTGCACCGGACGCGGGGCGAATGGTGGTCGCTGGTCGCCGGGTTGGTGGTCGCCCTGCTCGGGACGTCCGTGGTGCCGCTCGTCGTGGGAGCGCTCGGGGTCGCGCTGGTGCGGCGGGCTCGGCGGGGCGGAGCGGCGCGGAGGGCGCGGGACGGGCGGGGCGACGCGGTGATCGCGTTGTGCGGGGCGCTTGCGGGGGAGGTGCGCGCCGGGCGGCAGCCGGGCGAGGCACTGCTCGGCGCCGCCCGTGAGTCGGGCGGACTCGGCGACGCACAGGCCGTGGTGCTGGCGGCGGCCCGGTTCGGCGGGGACGTGCCCGGCGCGCTTACCGACGCGGCGCGGCGGCCGGGGGCCGAGGGCCTGCTGGGCCTCGCCGCGTGCTGGAAGGTCGCCGTGGACCGGGGTGCCGGGCTTGCGGCCGGGCTGGACCGGTTGGAGGGGGCGTTACGTGCCGAGCGGGATCAACGAGCCGACCTGCGCGCCCAGTTGGCGGGGGCACGGTCAACGGCGGTATTGCTCGCCGGGTTGCCGGTGCTGGGGCTGCTCCTCGGCACCGCGCTCGGCGCCGATCCGCTGCATGTCGTGCTGCACACAGGCGCCGGCCTGGGCTGTCTGCTGGTCGGCGGAGTGCTGGAGGGCGTCGGGCTGTGGTGGGCGCTGCGGATCGTGCGGGGAGCGGAGGCGGGATGAGCGCGGAGGTTGTCCACAGGCTGGGGGTGGCGCTGTGCGTGGCGGCGGGGGTGTGGTCGCTGGCTCGGGCGTTGGGTGCGGCGCGGCGGGAGCGGAGAGTGCGTAGACGGCTGGGGGTGGTGCTGGTTCGGGAACCGGGTCCGGCGTTGACGGGGCTCACGACGGCGATCGCCCGGCGGCGCTTCGAGATGCGCGGTGAGGCGCGGCGGTGGCTGCCGGTGGGCGGGGCTGTGAGCGTCGGCTGGGTGTTCGTCGGCGGCGTCCCCGGGACCGTGGTGGGGCTTCTGGCCGGGGTCGGGGTGTGGTGGTGGCAGCGGAGGCCGGTGCCGGTGGAGGAGTTCGACGCGGTTCAGGCCGCACGGCAACTGCCGCTCGCGGCCGACCTGCTGGCTGCTTGCATCGCGGCGGGCGCCGGCCCGGTGGCGGCTGCCCAGGCCGTCGGAGAGGCGCTGGACGGGCCTGTGGGGGAGCGGCTGGCGCGGGGTGCGGCCGAGGTGCGGCTCGGAGGCGAACCGGCGGAGGCATGGCGGGGGTTGGCCGCCTTGCCGAGGGCTCGGGCGCTGGCTCGGTTGCTGGAGCGGGCCGGCGATTCGGGTGTGCCGGCGGCGGGGCCCGTCGCGCGCCTCGCCGGAGAGGCCCGCGCGGAGTGGGGGCGTAGCGCCACGGCTCGTGCGCGGCGCGCGGCCGTACTGGTCACCGCGCCGGTGGGGCTCTGTTTTCTGCCCGCGTTCATCGCCATCGGGGTGCTCCCTGTGGTGATCGGGCTCGCGGGTGGGGTGTTGGGAGGGGGTGGTGGGTGAGGGGCGGAACGGAGTGAATGACGAGTGATCAAGGTCAACGGAACAGATCTACACGGGGGTTCGGATGAGCAAGGCAATGAGGGCGCGGGCGTGGGCGTGGGTCCTGGCGGGCAAGGCCCGGATGGTGCGGAGGGATGCCGGGATGGTCACCTCCGAGTACGCCATGGGACTGATCGCGGCAGTGGGATTCGCCGCTGTGCTCTATGAGGTGCTGACCAGCGGGCAGGTGCGCGGGGCTCTGGAGGGCATTGTGGGGCGAGCGCTCAATGGGCAGTTCTGAGGCGGGGCCGATGGCAGGGGCGACCGATCCGGCGCCGGGCCGGAGTCCGGACCTGACTGTGGCCCGGGACCGCGGCTTCGTGACGGCGGAGGCGGCCGTGGTGTTGCCGGTGCTGGTCGTGTTCACGATGGCGCTGGTCTGGGCGTTGATGGCCGCGTACGCGCAGATCCAGTGCGTGGACGCGGCCCGGGCGGGGGCTCGCGCGGCAGCCCGGCAGGACCCGCCGGGCGCGGTGATGTCGGCGGTCCGGCAGTCAGCGCCGAGTGGCGCGCGGGTCACCGTACGGCGAGAGGGCGACCTGGTGCGCGTAAGGGTCGAGGCGGAGCCGCCTGGGCCCCATGCGCTCGCCCTTGATCTGGATTCCGAGGCCGTGGCTCTGGCCGAGGAGACAGTGGGGGTGGGCGGATGACGAGGGGAGTTCTCCGGCCGCGTACGAGGGCGTTGGCGTCGGACCGAGGGTCGGCGACCGTCTGGGCCGTGGGCGCGATCGCGGTGCTGTGCGTCGTCTTCGGCGCCGTCCTCGCGATGAGCCAGGCGGTGGTCATCCGCCACCGTGCGGGCGGAGCGGCCGACCTGGCGGCGCTCGCGGCGGCCGACCACTGGATGGAGGGCGGTACGGAAGCCTGCGCCCAGGCGGATCGGGTCGCACGGGCCCAGAACGCCTGGATCGTGCGCTGCGCCGTCTACGGAGAGATCGCGGACGTCACGGTCGCGGCGGGACGAGAACCGTTGACCGCCGAGGTCAGATCACGGGCGGGGCCGGCGGGCCCCGTGGCCCCGGCTGGTCCTGTGGGATCGGTGGCTCCCGCCAGTCGCGCTGGATCCGTGGCGTCGGCCGGTCCCGGGGGACCTGACGCGCCGACCGGTTCCTCAGGACGAGCCGCCGAGGCGGTGGAGCCGTAGTTCTCCACCTGCCCGCCCGCGAGGCGCCGGTTTGTCGGACGGTCGGGCAGGGACCTCGGGCGGGGCTCGGACGGTCGGGCGGGGACCAGGGCAGACGCCTTACCCCTCGGCCCGCTCTGCTCCCTCGGCCTCGTCGGAGGCGTGCCCCGCCCCTGACGCGACTCGCGCCGCCGACGCGACCCCCGCCTCCTCCTGCGGCCCCTCCGGTGCCCCCCGCAACAGCACCGTCAGCAAACGCACGGCCCCCCGCTTGTGCAACGGCTCGTTGCCGTTGCCGCACTTGGGGGACTGGATGCAGGACGGGCAGCCGGCCTCGCACTCGCAGGAGGCGATGGCCTGGCGGGTGGCGGTGAGCCACTCGCGGGCGGTGTGGAAGGCGCGTTCCGCGAAGCCCGCGCCACCGGGGTGGCCGTCGTACACGAAGACGGTGGGCAGGAGGGTGTCCGGGTGCAGCGGGATGGAGACTCCGCCGATGTCCCAGCGGTCGCACGTGGCGAAGAGCGGCAGCATGCCGATCGACGCGTGCTCGGCGGCGTGCAGGGCGCCGCCGAGGATCTCGGGGTTCACGCGGGCGGCGTCGAGCTGGTCCTCGGTGACCGTCCACCACACGGCACGCGTACGGAGCGTACGAGGAGGGAGGTCGAGTTTCGTCTCGCCGAGCACCTCGCCGGTGATGACACGACGACGCAGGAAGGAGACGACTTGGTTGGTGACTTCGACGGAGCCGTAGCACAACCGGCCTTCGCCCCAGGGGACTTCGACGTCGGTCTCCAGGACGGAGATGGCGGTGGTGTCGCGGGCGACCGTCGAATACGACGGGTTGGCCTCCTCGACGAGGGCGACCGAGTCATCGAGGTGCAGCTCCTTGACCAGGTACGTACGGCCCTGGTGAAGGTGGACCGCCCCTTCGTGGACGCTGGTGTGCGCGGATCCGGCGTCGACCGTGCCCAGCAGCCGTCCGGAACCGGCCTCCACGATCTGCACCGGATTGCCGCCCCCGCCGCGGATGTCGGTGAGGTCCGCGGCCCGCTCCCGGCGTGTCCAGTGCCAGGCCTTGGTGCGGCGGCGCAGTAGCTTCGCGGCCTCCAGTTGCGGCAGCAGATCGGCGGTGGCCGGGCCGAAGAGGGGCAAGTCTTCGTCGGTCAGCGGCATTTCGGCGGCCGCGGCGCACAAGTGGGGCGCGAGGACGTACGGGTTGTCCGGGTCGAGGACGGTGGATTCCACCGGCTGGTCGAACAGGGCCTCGGGGTGGTGGACGAGGAACGTGTCCAGCGGGTCGTCGCGGGCGACCAGAACCGCCAGTGCCCCCTGCCCGTCGCGGCCCGCGCGGCCCGCCTGCTGCCACAGCGAAGCCCGCGTGCCCGGGTAGCCGGCGATGACGACGGCGTCCAGGCCGGAGACATCGATGCCGAGTTCGAGGGCGGTGGTGGCGGCGAGGCCGAGGAGTTCGCCGGAGTGGAGGGCGCGTTCGAGGGCGCGGCGTTCCTCGGGGAGGTAGCCGCCGCGGTACGCCGCCACGCGTTTCACGAGCGACCGGTCGACCTCGGCCAGCCGTTCCTGGGCGATCACCGAGATCAGCTCGGCCCCGCGGCGGGACCGTACGAAGGCGACCGAGCGCACACCCTGCACGGTCAGGTCGGTGAGGAGGTCAGCGGTCTCGGCGGTGGCGGTACGGCGGACCGGAGCGCCCTTCTCGCCGTGCAGGTCGGTTAGGGGCGGCTCCCAGAGGGCGAACACCAGTTCGCCGCGTGGTGAGGCGTCGTCCGCGACCTCCAGGACGGGCAGGCCGGTGAGACGGGTGGCGGCGACCGAGGGCTCGGCGGCGGTCGCTGAGGCCAGCAGGAACACGGGAGAGGAGCCGTAGCGGGCACACAGGCGGCGCAGGCGGCGCAGCACCTGGGCGACATGCGACCCGAAGACGCCCCGGTAGGTGTGGCACTCGTCGATGACGACATAGCGCAGGGCGCGCAGGAAGGAGGACCAGCGGGGGTGCGAGGGCAGTATGCCGCGATGCAGCATGTCGGGGTTGGTGAGGACGTAGTTGGCGTACTGGCGTACCCATTCGCGTTCCTCGACGGGAGTGTCCCCGTCGTAGACGGCGGAGCGTACGGCATTGCCCAGTGGTTGTGAAAGTTCCTTCACAGAACGGCGCTGATCGGCCGCGAGAGCCTTGGTGGGGGCGAGGTACAGGGCGGTCGCGCCGCGGCCGTTCGGCGCCTCGGAGCCGTCCAGCAGGCCCGACAGGACCGGCACGAGATAGGCCAGGGACTTGCCGGAGGCCGTACCCGTGGAGACGATCACCGAGTCGCCGTCCAGCGCGTGCTCGGCGGCGAGTGCCTGGTGGGCCCAGGGGTGCTCGATGCCCGCGGACTGCACCGCGGCGATGACCTCCGAGCGGATCCGGTCGGGCCACACGGCATGGCGACCCTCACGAGGGGGCAAGTGCTCCGTATGAGTGATGCGCGAAGCCCGGCTCGGCCCCGCGGCGAGCCGGTCCAGGATCGTGCCCGGCGAGGGGCGGGAAGCGGTGTCCGCCGAGGGGCGATCGGATCGGGGATTCTTGGCCATCGGCATCGAGTGTGTCACTGGCGTGACGGACAATGGACCCAAGGCGTCGTGCACGCCTGCCGGTAAGTGATTGAATGCCATCGCGGCTGGCGAACCGTCCCGGGGGCTCTGCCGAGGTGTCCCTTGGGATGACCGCTCGATAGCAAGGTGCTGGAGGATCCGTGGACCTGTCCCTGTCGACCCGTACCGTCGGCGATCGTACGGTCGTCGAGGTCGGTGGCGAAATCGATGTATATACCGCGCCCAAGCTGCGTGAGCAGCTGGTCGAGCTGGTGAACGACGGCAGTTTTCATCTTGTCGTCGACATGGAGGGCGTGGACTTCCTCGACTCCACCGGGCTCGGCGTTTTGGTGGGCGGCCTCAAGCGGGTGCGTGCCCACGAGGGCTCGCTCCGGCTGGTCTGCAACCAGGAGCGCATTCTGAAGATCTTCCGAATCACCGGCCTCACCAAGGTGTTCCCGATCCACACCTCGGTCGAGGAAGCGGTGGCGGCCACCGACTGAGCGGCCATGAGCTGACCGACCACTGACTGGCCGGTCGGTGGCCGGCAGTCGAATCCCGGGCCCGGCCCGGGAGGCAGAAGTCAATGGAGGGGGGTCCGGGTCTCGGCTACCCGGCCCCCTGACCGCACGCCCGTAGTTCCGAGGGGGATGCATGGCCACCGTTGAGCTCCGCTTCAGCGCGCTGCCCGAGCACGTCAGGACCGCCCGACTGGTGGCGGCAGCGGTGGCGCGCAGGGCCGGAGTGGACGAGGCCGTCCTCGACGAGGTCAGGCTCGCTGTCGGCGAGGCCTGCACCCGGGCCGTCGGCCTGCACCAGAGCGGCGGAATCTCGGCGCCGGTGCGGGTGTCGCTGATCGAGGAGGAGAAGCAGTTCTCCATCGAGGTCGGTGACGAGGCACCACACATGGCTCCCGGTGACAAGACGCCGGGCGCTGCCGGCGGAGCCGACGAACCGGACATCGACGCCGAGGAGGACGAGATGGGCCTCGCGGTCATCAGCGGCCTCGTCGACGACGTGGAAGTGACCGCCGGTGAGAACGGCGGACTGATCAGGATGAGCTGGCCCACCACGCCGCCGGCCGCGCTCGTTCCCTGATCGGACCCCCTTGGTACTGCCCCAACCTGTTCGAAAGGGCCCTGCTCAGCGGGGCCCTTTCGCATGTCCGGATCATGTTCCGCGTATTCGTGAATGAATTCACGACCTGAATTACGATCAACGATACGATCAGTTTTACGTCGCGTCGCGGTCAACGGATCGGGCGTCAATGCTTTTAGGGCATTACCTCTTTCGGGTTCCGTGTCGGCCCGTGGATCATTTGCTGAAGAGCAGGTGAAGGCTAATTCCGCTTACCGCGCACTGTTTTGATCAGGTTCCGGTACCTACAATCCGTCCACATCTTGAGCTCGGTCCAAGCGTCAAGGAGGACGAATGGCGGGGCTTTCTACCCCTCATCAGTTTGACCAGCCCACAACCTTCGCAGCCGCAGTACTGACAGACGACAACCGGCTCATCGTGATGGTCATCGCGGCCGTCGCCCTTGCGGCGCTTGTCGTCGCCGGGGTCCTGGTGCGCCAGGTGCTAGCGGCCGGCGAGGGCACCGACAGCATGAAGAAGATCGCGGTGGCGATCCAGGAGGGCGCGAATGCCTACCTCGGACGGCAGATGCGCACGCTCGCGGTATTCGCCGTCGTGGTGTTCTTCCTGCTCATGCTGCTGCCTGCGGACGACTGGAATCAGCGCGCCGGACGATCGATCTTCTTCTTGATCGGCGCCGCGTTCTCGGCAACCACCGGCTATATCGGCATGTGGCTCGCCGTGCGAAGCAATGTCCGCGTGGCCGCCGCGGCACGGGAAGCGACCCCGGCGGAGGGTGAGCCGGAAAAGGATCTCACCGCCGTCTCGCACAAAGCCATGAAGATCGCTTTCCGCACGGGCGGCGTCGTCGGCATGTTCACAGTGGGGCTCGGTCTACTGGGCGCCTCCTGTGTGGTGCTGGTGTACGCGGCCGACGCGCCGAAGGTCCTGGAGGGCTTCGGCCTCGGCGCCGCGCTGATCGCCATGTTCATGCGTGTCGGCGGCGGCATCTTCACCAAGGCCGCCGACGTCGGCGCCGACCTGGTCGGCAAGGTCGAGCAGGGCATCCCGGAGGACGACCCGCGCAATGCCGCGACCATCGCCGACAACGTGGGCGACAACGTCGGCGACTGCGCCGGCATGGCCGCCGACCTCTTCGAGTCGTACGCCGTCACGCTCGTCGCCGCGCTGATCCTGGGCAGCGCGGCGTTCGGCGACTACGGGCTCGGCTTCCCGCTGATCGTGCCCGCGATCGGTGTCCTGACAGCGATGATCGGCATCTTCGCCGTGGCTCCGCGCCGTGCGGACCGCAGCGGGATGAGCGCCATCAACCGCGGGTTCTTCATCTCCGCGGTGATCTCGCTGGTGCTGGTGGCCGCGGCCGTCTTCATCTATCTGCCGTCCTCGTACGCCGAATTGGACGGCGTCACGGATGAGGACATCATCGGCAAGTCCGGCGACCCGCGGATCCTCGCGCTCATCGCGGTCGCCATCGGCATCGTGATGGCCGCGCTGATCCAGCAGTTGACCGGCTACTTCACCGAGACCACCCGGCGTCCCGTGCGGGACATCGGCAAGAGCTCGCTCACCGGAGCGGCCACGGTCGTTCTCGCGGGTATCTCCATCGGCCTCGAATCGGCCGTCTACACCGCCCTGTTGATCGGCCTCGGCGTGTACGGGGCCTTCCTGCTCGGCGGTACGTCGATCATGCTGGCGCTCTTCGCGGTGGCGCTGGCCGGTACCGGTCTGCTCACCACGGTCGGCGTGATCGTCGCCATGGACACCTTCGGTCCGGTCTCCGACAACGCGCAGGGCATCGCCGAGATGTCCGGTGACGTCGAAGGCGCCGGCGCACAGGTGCTCACCGACCTGGACGCCGTCGGCAACACCACCAAGGCCATCACCAAGGGCATCGCCATCGCCACCGCCGTCCTGGCGGCGGCGGCGCTCTTCGGCTCGTACCGCGACGCGATCCTCACGGCCGCGAACGAAGTGGGCGAGACGGTCTCCGGCGAGGACGCGCCGCTGAACCTGATGATGGACATCTCACAGCCCAACAACCTGGTCGGGCTCATCGCGGGCGCCGCGGTCGTCTTCCTCTTCTCGGGGCTGGCGATCAACGCGGTCTCCCGGTCCGCCGGGGCCGTGGTCTACGAGGTGCGGCGGCAGTTCCGCGAGCACCCCGGGATCATGGACTACAGCGAGAAACCCGAGTACGGGCGCGTCGTCGACATCTGTACGAAGGACGCGCTGCGTGAGCTGGCCACACCAGGTCTGCTCGCCGTACTGACCCCGATCGCGATCGGCTTCACCCTCGGGGTCGGCGCGCTCGGCTCGTTCCTCGCGGGGGCCATCGGCACCGGCACGCTGATGGCGGTCTTCCTCGCCAACTCCGGTGGCGCGTGGGACAACGCGAAGAAACTCGTCGAGGACGGCCACCATGGCGGCAAGGGCAGCGAGGCCCATGCCGCGACGGTGATCGGCGACACGGTCGGCGACCCCTTCAAGGACACCGCGGGACCCGCGATCAACCCCCTGCTGAAGGTGATGAACCTGGTGGCGCTGCTCATCGCGCCCGCGGTAGTCAAATTCAGCTACGGCGACGACGCGAGCGTGGGGATGCGGATTCTCATCGCGGTGCTCTCGCTCGCCGTCATCGTCGGCGCGGTGTACGTGTCCAAGCGGCGCGGAATCGCCGTGGGTGACGAAGACAACTCCGAGCGGACGGCCAAGTCCGTGGATCCGGCGGTGGTTTCGTAGGGGCAGGGGTAACTCCTGGTCAGGTTCCGCTCAACGGGCGGGCAGGCAGCGCGCATTGACGCGTTGTCCGCCCGCCCGTGTGTGTTCGCGCCCTGTTCGTGAGCCTTCTCTCGCTTGGTGCAAAAGGCTTCAATAACGGTCCAAACGGACGTTCGTCACGCTGGTGTCGCCCAGTTGGCGTGTATGTTCCGGGGCCGAGAGCCATGGAAGGGACCAATCCGGTGAACAAGAAGCTCGCGGCCGCACTGTCCGGCGGTGCGGTACTGGTACTGGCGCTGTCGGGATGTAGCAGTGACGACAGCAGCGACAAGCTGAACTCCTGGGCCAAGCAGGTGTGTGACGCGGTGCAGCCGCAGGCGAAGAAGATCGAGGCCGCCAACACCGCGATCCAGAAGCAGACCTCGGACAACAGCACTCCGGAGGACGTTCAGAAGACCGACGCCAAGGCCTTCCAGGACATGTCCGACGCCTACAAGGCGATCGGTGCCGCCGTGACCAAGGCCGGGGCGCCGGACGTCGACAACGGCGAGAAGAAGAAGACGGACGCCGTCAAGGAGCTCGACGACATCTCCGCGTCCTACGCCGGCCTCAAGAAGCAGGTCGACGGCCTCGACACGAAGGACCAGGCGAAGTTCGCCGACGGCCTCAAGGGGATCGCCACGCAGCTGGACAAGCTGAGCCAGAGCGGCAATGACGCCCTCAGCAAGCTGGAGGAGGGCGACGTGGGCAAGGCGATGGCCAAGCAGGAGAGCTGCAAGAGCGCGTCCGCTTCTCCGTCGGCGACCAAGAGCTGAGCCGGGGAAGGCCGATCGGTCGGTCAACCGAGAGAGGGCCCGGCACGCGCGTGTGCCGGGCCCTCGGCATGTCTGTCCACAGGCACCACGCACCGTCGGTGGAAGCGGCCACAATGGAGGCGTGAGTAACACCAGCCTGGCACCGCTGCCCTCGTCCGACCGCACCGACGTCACCACGCGGCTGCGGGACGCCCTTCTGGGCGCCTCCTTCAGCGCCGACGGGCTGCTCGACCTGCTCGGCGCCACCGCATACGCGGCGCTGGCGCGCAGCGAGACCGTGCCCGCGCTCCGCGCGACCCGGGGCGACTCGCCGCTGGAGACGCTCGTACGGCTGTTCCTGTTGCAGCAGCCTGTGCCGCACGCGCGCGTGGCGGATGTTCTGCCGGTGGAGGACTGCCTGGAGAGCGGGTGGTTGATCCGGGCCGGCGGGGACGAGGTCGTGGCGACGGTCGACGTACGGCCGTTCGGTGGACCCGGTGGTGAGGACTGGTTCATCGTCTCCGACCTGGGCTGCGCGGTCGGCGGAGCCGGCGGCATCGGCAGCCATGACGAAGGTGTCGTACTCGGTGTGGGCGGCGCGTCCACGACCCTGGCCGGCATCACGGTGCGTACGCCCGTCGCCTCCGCGCTCGACCTGGGCACCGGGTCCGGAATCCAGGCGCTGCACGCCGCACAACACGCCACGCGGGTGACCGCGACCGACCTCAACCCCCGCGCGCTGCACATCACCGGACTCACGCTCGCCCTGTCCGGCGCCCAGGCGGCGAACCTGCGCGAGGGCTCCCTCTTCGAACCGGTGGCAGACGACACGTACGACCTGATCGTCTCGAATCCGCCCTTCGTGATCTCTCCCGGAGCCCGGCTCACCTACCGCGACGGCGGGATGGGCGGGGACGATCTGTGCCGCCTGCTCGTTCAAGGGGCAGGTGAGCGTCTGAACGACGGTGGATACGCGCAGTTCCTGGCCAACTGGCAGCACGTGGAGGGTGAGGACTGGCCGGACCGGCTGCGGTCCTGGGTGCCGCGTGGCTGCGACGCGTGGATCGTGCAGCGCGAGGTGCAGGACGTCGCGCAGTACGCGGAGCTGTGGCTGCGGGACGCGGGCGACCACCGTAGTGAACCGGCGGCGTACCAGGCGCGGTACGACGCTTGGCTGGACGAGTTCGAGGCGCGGAAGGTGAAGTCCGTCGGCTTCGGCTGGATCACCCTGCGCAAGTCGGGGGCGGGGCAGCCCTCGGTCGTCGTGGAGGAGTGGCCGCATCCCGTCGAGCAGCCGCTCGGTGACACCGTGCGCGCGCACTTCGAGCGCGTGGACTATCTGCGGGCGCACGACGACGCCGCCCTGCTCGCCGCGCACTTCAAGCTCGCGGGCGAGGTCGTGCAGGAGCAGGTCGGCCTGCCCGGCGCCGAGGACCCGGAGCACGTCGTGCTGCGGCAGAACCGTGGGATGCGGCGGGCCACGAAGGTGGACACGGTCGGCGCGGGCTTCGCGGGCGTGTGCGACGGCACGCTGAGCGCGGGGCGAATTCTGGACGCCATCGCCCAACTGGTCGGAGAGGACCCGGTGTTGTTGCGGGACCGGACGCCCGCGCAGATCCGGCTGCTGGTCGAGCAGGGGTTCCTCGAGCCTGCCGGGTGAACATCAACTCGTTGCCGGGTGACGTGAGCCCGTTGCCGACGGAGCCTTGGGTCTCGGCGGGTCTCGGCGGGTCTCGGCGGGTTCGGCGCGGCTGGGGTGTATCCGTCCCCCGTCGAGTTGCTGATGCACGAGGGGCTGCCGTGAATCGTCATGTAGTACGTGCAGGACGTGCAGGATGTGCAGGATGTGGGCGATCTCCAGATCGACCACATCCGCCACGGTGTGACCGATTCCGCAGGGAGACGCGCAGGGCGACACACAGTGGCTGTCCGCCCCGTGTTCACCCAGGGTTGGTGTGCCGGTTTCCCGGAGGTGTCAGCGTCCCGAGCCTGGGCACTCAAGGGCGAAGGGAACGAACGATGGAGAGCGGACCCGCGATCTTCACGGGATCAGTGTTCGCCCTGTTCGGGAGCGGGCTGCTGCTGTGGACCGCGGCCCGGCTGCGGCACCGCGCCCCCGTGGCCCACGGGGCGAACCCGGTCGCGTCGGCCGCGGTCGCCGGCTTCGCCGGGACGGCCGCGATGCTGCTCGCCGTGTGGTGTTTCACGCGCACCTGAGTGCGAGGCCGGTGACCGGAGTGCCCGGCTCTCCTGGCCGGGAATGGTCGCCCCGGTGTCCGGGAATCGTCGCCCGCCGACGGTCGCGGACAGGGGCCGCGGCCATCGGGAATTATGGCTTCCGGTAATTGAGAGGTCACCCTCCGGATAGGGCCGAAACAGCAGGTCGACACTCCGGGCGGCAGGAATGGCGGGAGTCGGGTTACCGTTCGAGTGGCCGTTGCGGGCTTTTCCCGTTTGACACGGGGGCGGGATGTACCGTCACACTCCGCAGCGTCAGCATGACCCGACCCCCGGGTTCCAGGCCTGGGGCCGAGACCCCCTGCGTCGACCGGAGAGAAGAGCGAAGTTGTCCCCGACCAGCGAGACCGCACACGGCGGCCGCCGACTCGTCATCGTCGAGTCGCCTGCCAAGGCGAAGACGATCAAGGGCTATCTCGGCCCTGGCTACGTCGTCGAAGCGAGTGTCGGGCACATCCGCGACCTCCCCAACGGTGCCGCGGAGGTACCCGAGAAGTACACCGGCGAGGTGCGTCGGCTCGGCGTGGACGTCGAACACGACTTCCAGCCGATCTACGTCGTCAACGCCGACAAGAGGGCCCAGGTCAAGAAGCTCAAGGACCTGCTGAAGGACTCCGACGAGCTCTACCTCGCCACCGATGAGGACCGCGAGGGCGAGGCCATCGCGTGGCACCTCCAGGAAGTGCTCAAGCCCAAGGTCCCGGTCAAGCGGATGGTCTTCCACGAGATCACCAAGGCCGCGATCCAGGCCGCCGTCGCCAATCCGCGCGAGCTCAACCAGAAGCTCGTCGACGCCCAGGAGACCCGCCGCATCCTCGACCGCCTCTACGGCTACGAGGTATCGCCGGTCCTGTGGAAGAAGGTCATGCCGCGCCTGTCGGCGGGCCGCGTCCAGTCCGTGGCGACCCGCCTCGTCGTCGAGCGGGAGCGCGAGCGCATCGCCTTCCGTTCCGCCGAGTACTGGGACCTGACGGGCACCTTCGGCACGGGCCGCGCCGGCGACTCGAGTGACCCCTCGCAGCTCGTGGCCCGCCTGACCGCGGTCGACGGCAAGCGCGTCGCCCAGGGCCGTGACTTCGACTCGCTGGGGCAGCTCAAGGGCGCGAACACGCTCCACCTGGACGAGGCGAACGCCCGTGCGCTGGCGGCCGCCCTGGAGAACACGAACTTCGCCGTACGGTCCGTCGAGTCGAAGCCGTACCGACGCTCGCCGTACGCGCCGTTCCGTACGACGACGCTCCAGCAGGAGGCCAGCCGCAAGCTCGGCTTCGGTGCGAAGGCCACGATGCAGGTGGCGCAGAAGCTGTACGAGAACGGCTTCATCACCTACATGCGTACGGACTCCACGACCCTCTCGGACACGGCGATCACCGCCGCCCGCGCCCAGGTCACGCAGCTCTACGGCGCCAACTATCTGCCGGACAAGCCGCGTACGTACGCTGGGAAGGTCAAGAACGCGCAGGAGGCGCACGAGGCGATCCGCCCCTCGGGTGATCGTTTCCGCACCCCGGCCGAGACCGGCCTGAGCGGCGACCAGTTCAAGCTCTACGAGCTGATCTGGAAGCGGACCGTCGCCTCCCAGATGAAGGACGCGGTCGGCAACTCCGTCACCGTGAAGATCGCGGGCAGGGCCTCCGACGGCCGCGACGCCGAGTTCAGCGCGTCCGGCAAGACGATCACCTTCCACGGCTTCCTGAAGGCGTACGTCGAGGGCGCGGACGACCCGAACGCCGAGCTGGACGACCGCGAGCGCAGGCTTCCGCAGGTCAACGAGGGCGACCCGCTGTCCGCCGAGGAGATCTCGGTCGACGGTCACGCCACCAAGCCCCCGGCCCGCTACACCGAGGCCAGTCTGGTCAAGGAGCTCGAAGAGCGCGAGATCGGCCGTCCGTCGACGTACGCGTCGATCATCGGCACGATCCTGGACCGCGGATACGTGTTCAAGAAGGGCACGGCACTCGTGCCGTCCTTCCTGTCCTTCGCCGTGGTCAACCTCCTGGAGAAGCACTTCGGGCGGCTCGTCGACTACGACTTCACCGCGAGGATGGAGGACGACCTCGACCGCATCGCGCGGGGCGAGGCACGGGCCGTGCCGTGGCTGAAGCGGTTCTACTTCGGCGCGGGCGACGCAGCGGGTGCCGCCGAGGCCGGGAACGGCGACGGGGACCACCTTGGCGGCCTCAAGGAGCTCGTCACCGACCTGGGCGCGATCGACGCCCGCGAGGTGTCGTCGTTCCCGGTAGGCAACGACATCATGCTGCGGGTCGGCCGCTACGGCCCGTATGTCGAGCGCGGCGAGAAGGACTCCGAGAGCCACCAGCGCGCGGACGTGCCCGAGGACCTGGCACCCGACGAGCTGACGGTCGATCTCGCGGAGGAGCTGCTCGCCAAGCCCAGCGGCGACTTCGAGCTCGGTGCCGACCCGGCGACGGGCCACCAGATCATCGCCAGGGACGGTCGCTACGGCCCGTACGTCACCGAGGTGCTCCCCGAGGGCACCCCGAAGACCGGCAAGAACGCCGTCAAGCCGCGTACCGCCTCGCTCTTCAAGTCGATGTCCCTGGACACGGTGACCCTTCAGGACGCGCTCAAGCTGATGTCGCTGCCCCGCGTCGTCGGCAAGGACGCGGAGGGCGTGGAGATCACCGCGCAGAACGGCCGCTACGGGCCGTACCTGAAGAAGGGCACCGACTCGCGGTCGCTCACGTCCGAGGACCAGCTCTTCACGATCACCCTCGACGAGGCACTCGCGATCTACGCACAGCCCAAGCAGCGCGGGCGCGCGGCCGCCAAGCCGCCGCTGAAGGAGCTCGGCCAGGACCCGGTCAGCGGACAGCCGGTCGTCGTCAAGGACGGGCGCTTCGGGGCGTACGTCACCGACGGCGAGACCAACGCGACACTGCGGTCCGGCGACAGCGTGGAGGAGCTCACTCCGGAGCGCGGTTTCGAACTGCTCGCGGAGAAGCGGGCGAAGAGCCCCGCCAAGAAGACGGCGAAGAAGGCGCCCGCCAAGAAGGCTCCGGCGAAGAAAACCGCCGCCAAGAAGACCGCGGCCACGAAAACGGCAGCCAAGAAGACAACTGCCAAGAAGACGACCGCGAAGAAGGCGACGGCTTCCAGGGCGACGGCCGAGGACTGAGCCTGCGCGGCTCCGCTTTCGGGTCGCTTCGGATCGTTCACATCGGGTTCGCGAAGCGAACGTCCCGACACCACTTGGTGTCGGGGCGTTCGCATGTTCGGGCGCCTCTTCGAGGAGTAGGTCCGTCCGGATAGGCTGTCAGGATGACGCGAGCCGAGCAGCCAACGGCCCACAATCCGGCCCCCGACGACGCCCTGGTCGCAGATTCACGAGAGCGCGCCGTTCGCGCGCTGCTGCGTGTACCGCAGTTGAGGCGCCTGTGGAGCGCCCAGCTGGTGGGAGGCGTCGCTGACGCCCTCGCGCTGCTCGTGCTGGTTCTGCTCGCCTTCCAAGTGGCGGTCTCCACGGGCTCCTTCGGCGGCAGCTACCGCGGAGTGGCCTTCGCCGTGTCGGCCGTCTTCGGGGCGCGGATTCTCGCGACGCTGCTCTTCGGGGCCGTACTTCTCGGGCCGCTCACCTCCCTCACCTCCTCGGAGGGGCCGCTCGACCGACGCTGGACCATGGTCGGCGCGGACGGCGTGCGGGCCGTGCTGCTGATCATCGCGCCCCTGTGGATCGACTGGACGCCCGAGGACGCGCTGGCCGTGCTCCTGGTGACGGCCTTCGTGATCGGGGTCGCCGAGCGCTTCTGGACGGTGTGCCGCGAGAGCGCGGCGCCCGCGCTGCTGCCCGCGCCGCCGCTGGAGGGCGCGACGGTACGCCCGCTGCCGGACCACATGGACACGCTGCGCCGCCTGTCGCTGCGTACGGGATTCATGGCGGTGCCCCTCGCGGCCGCCACGCTCGTCGTCGCGGGGCTCGTCAACAATCTGCTGGGCGCCGGTATCGCGTGGTTCGACGAGCACCACGCGGCGCTCGCCTCGTACGTGGCCGCGGGCCTGTTCGCCGCCTCCCTGTCGGTGCTCACCTTCCTCGAACTGCCCGACGCCCGCACTCCGCGCGCGCGGTCGCCGCTCGAGGGGCTGCGCCGCCCCAAGACAGGGTCCGGCGTCGACAACGGGCGTACCGGAGCGATTCCGCTCCTGGTGCTCGCCTGCGGGGCCGTCGCCGGGGCGATCGCGGCCGCCGTCGCCGTCGCCGTGCTGCACGCCACGGACCTGGGCGGCGGGCCGGTCACGTACGGGCTGCTGGCGCTCGCGCTGACCGGGGGTGTCGTGATCGGCATCCGTACGGCTCCGAAGCTGCTGCTGTCCCTGTCGCGGCGCCGACTGCTCGCCCTGGCGATCGCCTTCACGGGGATCGCGCTGCTCGCCGCCGGGCTCGTCCCGGACGTCGCCACGGTGATCCTCATCACAGGGCTCGCGGGCGTCGGCGCGGGCATCGCCGCGAACACCGGGCACGCACTGCTCGATCAGGAGGCCGAGGAATACCGGCGGGCGCGTACGACGGAGCACCTGCACGCGGTCGTACGGGTCTTCGTCGCCCTGGGGGCGTTGGTGGCCCCTGTGGTGGCCGCCGCGATCGGGCGGCATCGCCTGGAGAACGGCAAGTTCGTGTTCGACCACGGCGGCGCGGCTTTCACTCTGATGCTGGTCGGCGCGCTGCTGCTGCCGGTCGCCGCGCTCGTGCTGGCCAAGGCCGACGACCGCTCCGGAGTGCCCCTGCGACACGACCTGAGGGACGCTCTGCGGGGCGGGGACGATCCGGAGCAGGCGCCCACCGCCACCGGGTTCTTCATCGCTCTGGAGGGCGGTGACGGGGCCGGGAAGTCGACGCAGGCCGAGGCGCTCGCCGAGTGGATCCGGGCCAAGGGCCACGAGGTCGTGGTGACCCGCGAGCCTGGCGCCACGCCCGTCGGCAAGCGGCTGCGGTCGATCCTGCTCGACGTGTCCTCGGCGGGGCTGTCGCACCGCGCGGAGGCGCTGCTGTACGCCGCCGACCGCGCCGAACACGTGGACACCGTGGTGCGGCCCGCGCTGGAGCGGGGTGCGGTGGTCGTCTCCGACCGCTACATCGACTCCTCCGTGGCGTACCAGGGGGCCGGTCGTGACCTGTCCCCGACCGAGATCGCGCGGATCTCGCGCTGGGCCACCAATGGGCTGGTGCCGCACCTGACCGTGCTGCTGGACGTGTCGCCGGAGACCGCGCGGGAGCGGTTCACGGAGGCGCCGGACCGGCTGGAGTCGGAGCCTGCCGAGTTCCACGCGCGCGTGCGGTCCGGTTTCCTGACGCTCGCCGCCGCCGACCCCACCCGCTACCTGGTCGTCGACGCCGGCCAGGAGCCCGAGGCGGTCACCACGGTGATACGGCACCGTCTCGACGTGATGCTGCCGCTCTCCGAGGCCGAGGTGAAGGCCCAGGTGGAGGCCCGTAAGGCGGCCGAGGAGGAGGCGCGGCGACGCGCCGAGGAAGAGGCGGCCCGCAAGGCCGAGGAGGAGCGGCTGGAGCGCGAGCGCCAGGAGCAGCTCGCCCGGTTGCGCGCCGAGGAAGAGGAGCGCAAACAGCGCGAGCTGGAGGAGGCCCAGCGGCGCGAGGCCGAGCGGCAGGCCGAGGAGGCCCGGCAGCGGGCCGAAGAGGCGCGCAGGCGTGCCGAGGAGGAGCGGGCGCGGCGGCTCGCGGAGGAACAGGTGCTCAAGGCCGAGGAGGAGCGTCGGCGCAAGCAGGCCGAGGAGGAGGCGCGACTCCGGGCCGAGGCGGAGGAGCGACGGCTGGAGAAGCAGCGGAAGGCCGAGGAGGCGTTGCTTCGGGCTGAGGAGGCTCGGAGGGTCGCGGCTGCCGCTGCGGCGGCGTCTGCGGGGACCGCGGGCACTGCGGGGGCAGCTTCGGGTGGCGCGGAGGGCTCCGGGGGAGGGGCCGCTTCTGGTTCCTCGGCGGCCGCCCGTGACAACGAGACCACGGAGCCGACGCCCATCGTGACGCCGACCAACGCGTCCGGAGGACCGGCGGACGAGACGGCAGTGCTGCCTCCGGTGCCGCCGGGTGAGGCCGGGCCCGACGCCGAGGAGACGACGGTGCTGCCGCAGCCTCCGGCGCCGCAGGGGGCAGCCGAAGAGACGACGGTGCTGCCTCGGTTCGGGCGGGACTCCGGTGACTCCGGTGACTCGGGGGCTGATGAGACGGCGGTTCTTCCTCCCGTACGGGAGGACCCGGGCGGCGAGCGGGGTGGCGGTCCGGCTGACCGGGTGCCCCCGGGGTACTTCCGCGACGAGCGGCCGGGGGCGGACCGTCCCGACGACCGCACCCGCGAGCTGCCTCAGGTCGACGAGGAAGGCGCTCCCCGACGGCGTCCCCGTTCGGACTGGGCCGAGGAGACCCCGCTGGACGATCTTCCGACGCTGGCGGACGAGTTGCTCGGGCCGCGCGAGGACGACGAGTGGGGCGAGGGGCGCCGGCGTCGGTGACGTAAGGCGGCGGGCGGTGAGTCCGCCGTGCGCCGCGTTGTCAGTCCCCTCCCGCACAATGGATCGCGGCAAGGCGGATGCGCGACGGAAGGGCGGCAACCCATGACCGTATGGGACGACCTGGTGGGCCAGGGGAAGGTGAGCGCGCAGCTCGGCGCCGCCGCCCGGGACGCCGACGCCCTGGTCACGGCGGTGGCTACCCACGTCCCGCCCCCCGAGGCGTCGAAGATGACGCACGCCTGGCTGTTCACCGGGCCGCCCGGCTCGGGCCGTTCCACCGCGGCGAGAGCCTTCGCCGCGGCTCTCCAGTGCGTGAGCCCCGACCGGGCCCTCGGCGGAGTCCCCGGGTGCGGGTTCTGCGACGGCTGTCACACGAGCCTGATCGGCACCCACGCCGATGTGCAGATCATTCGCACCGACCTCCTGTCCATCGGTGTGAAGGAGACCCGCGATCTCGTACGCCGCGCTCAGATGTCGCCGGCGGGGCGCCGCTGGCAGGTCATCGTCCTGGAGGACGCCGACCGCCTCACGGAGGGCGCGGGCAATGTGCTGCTGAAGGCCGTCGAAGAGCCCGCCCCCCGCACGGTCTGGCTCCTCTGCGCGCCCTCCCTGGAGGATGTGCTGCCCACCATCCGCTCCCGTTGCCGCCACCTCACGCTCCGGACGCCGCCGGTGGACGCGGTCGCCGACGTCCTCGTACGCCGCGACGGCATCGAGCCGGACGTGGCGGCGGCCGTGGCCCGCGCCACCCAGGGCCACATCGGGCGTGCCCGCCGCCTGGCCACGGACGAGCGCGCCCGCGCGCGCCGCGCCGCCGTCCTCAAGCTGCCCCTGCGCGTCGACGACGTGGGCGCCTGTCTCAAGGCGGCCCAGGAGCTGATCGACGCGGCCTCGGAGGACGCCAAGCAGGTGGCCGAGGAGTCCGACGTCAAGGAGACCGAGGACATGAGGGCGGCGCTCGGCGGGGGTCAGGGCGGCCGTATGCCGCGCGGCACCGCGGGGCTGATGAAGGAGCTGGAGGACAAGCAGAAGCGCCGCAGGACGCGTACGACGCGCGACAGCCTGGACCTGGCCCTGATCGACCTCACGGCCTTCTACCGCGACGTGCTCGCCCTCCAGTTCGGCACGAACCTCGCGCTCGCCAACACGGAGATGCGGGACACGCTGGACCGCCTGGCACGCGGTTCCTCCCCAGAGGCCACCCTGCGCCGCATAGAAGCGATCGCCGCCTGCCGCGAGGCCCTGGACCGGAATGTGGCGCCGCTGCTGGCGGTGGAGGCGATGACGATGGCGTTGCGGGCGGGCTGACGGCACCGGTCGACGAGTGGGGGCCGCCCCCATCGGCAAGCGGATCCGACTGCACTGCACAAGCGAATCTGACTGGTTTGCACAAGCGGACCCGACTGGTTTGCACAAGCGGACCCGACTGGTCGGCAAGCGAACAGCACTGGTCTGTGAAGAGTTGACAGGGTCACTCGTACGAGGCGCACTGGAGACTCTCCGCGATCGACTCATCGCACAGGGTTACGCTCGCTCGATGCACACCAGGCGCCAGCTCCGGTCACCATCGATCCGGGCCAACCGGTCCCTCCGCGCGTACGGCACACTGCTCGCCGTCGCCGGACTGCTCATCTCCGCCTGCTCGGCGGGGGGTTCGACTTCGACGAGTTCCGCGAGCTCGGCGGCGGAAGCGGCACTGGTCGCGCTGCCCAAAGCGCTCCCGCCGGCGCTCGCCCCGTACTACGAGCAGGAGCCGAACTGGCGCTCCTGCGCTGTCCCCGGCTTCCAGTGCGCCACGCTGAAGGCCCCGCTCGACTACGCCAAGCCGGCCGAGGGAGACATCAGGCTGGCAGTCGCCCGGAAGAAGGCCACGGGCCCGGGCAAGCGGCTCGGTTCGCTGCTGGTCAACCCGGGCGGGCCGGGCGGTTCGGCGGTGGGCTACGTCCAGTCGTACGCGGGAGTCGGCTACCCGGCGGAGGTCCGTGCCCGCTACGACATGGTCGCGGTCGACCCGCGCGGCGTCGCTCGCAGCGAGCCGGTCGAATGCCTCACCGGCCGGCAGATGGACACGTACACGCAGACGGACACGACCCCCGACGACCCGCACGAGACCGACGAACTGGTCGACGCCTTCAAGGAGTTCGCGGAGGGCTGCGGGCAGCGCTCGGCCGACCTGCTGCGCCACGTGTCCACCGTCGAGGCGGCCCGAGACATGGACCTCGTGCGCGCCGCGCTGGGCGACAAGAAGCTGACGTACGTGGGTGCTTCGTACGGCACATTCCTCGGGGCGACGTACGCGGGCCTGTACCCGGACCGGGTCGGCCGCCTGGTCCTGGACGGCGCGTTGGACCCGTCCCTGCCCGCCCGGAGGATGAACGAGGACCAGACGGCCGGGTTCGAGACGGCATTCCAGTCCTTCGCGAAGGACTGCGTACGCCAGTCCGACTGCCCGCTGGGTGGCGCGGGTACGACGACGGAGCAGGTCGGCAAGAACCTGAAGGCCTTCTTCCGGCAGTTGGACGCGGCGCCCATCGATGCGGGCGACGCGGACGGCCGCAAGCTGGGCGAGGCGCTCGGCACGACGGGCGTCATCGCGGCGATGTACGACGAGGGGGCCTGGCCGCGACTGCGCGAGGCCCTCACCACGGCGATGGAGGACAAGGACGGCGCGGGCCTGCTCGCCCTCTCCGACGGCTACTACGAGCGTGACGCCGACGGACAGTACGCGAACCTGATGTTCGCCAACGCGGCGGTCAACTGCCTGGACCTGCCGGCCGCCTTCTCCTCCCCCGAGGCGGTGAAGGACGGCCTCCCCGCCTTCGAGAAGGCCTCCCCGGTCTTCGGCGAGGGACTCGCCTGGGCCTCCCTGATCTGCGCGTACTGGCCCGTGGGCCCGACCGGCGCACCCCACCGCATCGAGGCGAAGGGCGCCGCCCCGATCGTCGTCGTCGGCACCACCCGCGACCCGGCGACCCCCTACGCCTGGGCCCGGTCCCTCGCCACCCATCTCTCCTCCGGCACGCTCCTCACCTATGACGGCGACGGCCACACGGCGTACGGGCGCGGCAGCGCGTGCGTCGACTCCTCGATCAACCGCTACCTCTTGGAGGGCACCCCTCCCCCGAAGGGAAAGCGCTGCTCAGCGGGCTGATCCCGGGCTCGGCCGGGGGGCTCCCACGGGTGCGTACGGAGCACTCCCGGAAACTGTGTAGACTTTCCGACGTTGCCGATCGCACCATAGTCGGCAGCGCGCCGCCTTAGCTCAGATGGCCAGAGCAACGCACTCGTAATGCGTAGGTCTCGGGTTCGAATCCCGAAGGCGGCTCTGTGGAAGCCCCAGGATTCTCACTCGCCGTGACCTGGGGCTTTTGCTTTTAACGGACGCGGCGGCGACGGCCGGCACGAGCCGCGCGGCCGTCGGCGGTCTCAGTTCTGGTCTCAATTGCGGGTTCCGGCTGAGGCATGAAGTGGTCTCCCATCCGGCGCATGGCGTCCTTCGAGAGGTGTGACCGTCCTTTCACGTACCGCCGCCGTGTCTGACTGATCTGTGTGTGCCGCAGGATCTCCATGATCGTGGGCATGTCGACCCCCAGCTCGTTGAGGATCGCGCCTGGCCGTGGCGGCGGCTTCCGCGTCCTGTACGAGGCCGGATACGAGATCGACCACATGGAACCGGATACGAGATCGACCACATGGAACCGGATACGAGATCGACCACATGGAAGAGGAGCTCTTCGCGCGCGTGCCCAGCGAGGAGGAAGCCCAGCTGACTTCGTCGGGGACCTTGACGGGGAGTGGAATCCCGGCGCACCCCGGCGCACCCCGCAGCGACACGCGACGCACCCGACCTCCCCGTGAGGACAAACCAGGGTGAACCGATTACCTCGCGAAGACCGCATCACGGTTGACGAATCGAGGCTGGGTATCGCCGGCGCCCCGGACGCTCCAGGAACTTGGTCAAGCCTTGACCGTGCAGATGCGGGGATCGCCCGATAAGCACGTTGACAGGAGATCATCTCGGAACTTAACGTCGGTGGCGCGCTGCGCGACCAAGGGGGACGAGGGCGGGGGTGTTCGCATCTTCGCTCCATTAACGGGGCATTGGGACTTTAACGGGGCGTTGAGACTTTAACGGGGCATTGAGACTGGGAATGCAGATCTTCTGTCAGAAGTAATTGCTGTGCGCGCTCGTCGGCAAGGGTAGTTGTGCGGCCTTGTGTTTTCCGGCGAGTCCGGACCGGCGGAGGATCAGCAGTGCGGCGATCGACAAGGCGGGGCAGTGCTGTCAGCGAGCCGGCTGCGGGCGGCGTGCCCGCGCCGCGTCCTGGCCCGGTTGTTCGATTCTCCTGAGCTGTCCGGCTTCCCGGGCCTGGCGCATTGTGGTGCCAGAAACCGACACGGGTACGCGCGGCGATCGCCGAACTGACCCCGAGCCGACACCGGTCGACAAACCGGCCGCGATGAGGCCGGAATGGTGCGGCCCGATCCGGCGACCCCCGCGGCCAGGGCTGCGCGTCGCGGTTTCCGGGACCTGCATCCGGGTCGCTGAATGAATGATGCGCCATCAGAGGCGAGCCTTAAATCGGACGGAAGGTGTCGGGAATGAATTCCTCTGCGCGGAAATCGGCATTCTCGTCGAGCAGCAGCGAATTAGCGACGCAACGCCAGGTGAACGACACGGATACCGCTTTCGATGAACAGCTCACCCTGCCGGAAGCATTCACCCGCCGAGCCAAGGCCGACCCGGACGCGGTCGCGGTGGTCGGCGACGGTTTTTCGCTGAGCTACGCGGAACTGGACCGGCAGTCCGGTCGGCTCGCCGCCACGCTGCACGCGAACGGCGTCGGGCGTGACGAGGTGGTCGGCATTCTGCTGGAGCGGTCTCCAGAAATGCTGGTGGCGATTCTGGCGGTGCTGAAGGCGGGCGGCGCCTACTTGCCGGTCGACCCGGCTTATCCGCAAGCGCGCAAGGAGTTCTTGCTCTCCGACAGCGGAGCGCGGCTCGTGCTCACCGGGAAGCAGCACCTCGGCTCTGTGGCCGGGCAGTTCCGTCTGCTCGACGTCGGCGAGCCGGATTCGTTCGGTGCCGAGGAGTTCGCCGCGGCCGGGGATTCCCGTGCCCTGGCTTATGTCATTTACACCTCGGGATCGACCGGTACGCCGAAGGGTGTCCTGGTCGAGCACCGGTCGGTGGTCAACCGGCTCGCCTGGATGCAACGGGCCTATCCGATAGCCCCGGGCGACGTCGTCTTGCAGAAGACGCCGATCTCGTTCGACGTTTCGGTGTGGGAGCTCTTCTGGTGGATGACCGAGGGGGCGACGGTCTGCCTGCTGGCGCCCGGCGCGGAGAAGGACCCGGAATCCCTCGTGGCGACAGTGGAGCGACATGGCGTGTCCGTCTTGCACTTCGTCCCGTCCATGCTCGGGGCATTCGTCGACTTCGCGGAATCGGCCGGGCAGGCCGGGCGGTTGGGCAGCCTGCGCCGAGTGTTCGCGAGTGGCGAGGCACTGGGAGCGCACCAGGTGCACGCATTCCGCCGAGTGTTCGGCAACCGTCCGGGCGGCCCGGTTTCGCTGGTCAACCTCTACGGTCCGACCGAGGCAACCGTCGACGTCTCCCACTACGACTGCACGGTCATGGGCGACGTGGACCGCGTGCCCATCGGCGTGCCGATCGACAACACGCGGTTCTACGTCGTGGACGAGAACCTGAAGGTTCAGCCGCCGGGAACCGTCGGCGAGCTGTGCGTCGCCGGCGTCCAGCTCGCGCGCGGATACCTGCACCGTCCGACGCTGACCGCGGAGAAGTTTGTCGACCTGCCTTTCGAAGGGGAAGAGCGGATCTACCGCACGGGCGATCTCGCCCGGCAGCTCCCCGGCGGGGAGTTCGAGTACCTGGGGCGGATCGACCACCAGGTGAAGATCCGCGGTTTCCGGATCGAACTGGGTGAGATCGAGCACTGTCTCCGCACGGCCGAGGCGGTGCGGGAAGCCGTTGTCGTGGCTCGAGAGGAGCCCCAGGGCGGTGCTTCGCTCTGCGGATACGTGCTGCTCGCGCAGCCGTGCTCCGAGGAGGACTTGCTCGAGCACGTCGCCCGGACCCTCCCGGCGCACCTGGTCCCCGATCGGGTCGTGGCGGTGGACGAGTTCCCGCTGCAGCCGAACGGCAAGCTCGACCGCGGGGCGCTGCTGCCGCCGCCGCGCGCGAACAGCGAGGACACTGCGCCGCGAAACCCGCGTGAAGCCACGCTGCAGGAGATCTGGAAGTTCGTGCTGGACGCTCCGGAGGTGGGCGTCCACGACAACTTCTTCGCTCTCGGCGGCAATTCCATCCACTTCATCACCGTGCTCGCCAGGGCCAACGCGGCCGGCTTCCCGCTGACCTTCCAGCAGCTCTTCCAGCACCCGACCATCGCCGAACTCGCCCAGGTCGTCGGCGAGACCGGCGCCGGACAGCCCGCATCCGAGCCGGTACACCAGCCGTTCGCCCTGCTCTCCGAGAAGGACCGGGCGGCGCTGCCCGCCGACGCCGAGGACGCCTACCCGCTGGCCATGCTGCAGGCGGGGTTGATCTTCCAGAGCAAACTCGCCCGCGGATCGGCGCAGTACCACGACATCTTCAGCTATGACATCCAGGCGTCGTTCGACGCTGAGACCTTCGAACGTGCGGTGCGCGAACTGGTGCGGGCCAACCCGATCTTCCGCACCAGCTACCAGCTGTCCGGCTTCAGCGAGGACATCCAGATCGTCCACCGGGAGGGGCCGTTGCCGCTCACCGTCGTCGATCTGCGCGAGTACGACGAGGCAGCACGGCGAGCGTGGCACGAGGAGTGGCTCGTCCGGGAACGCGCCCACAGCTTCGACTGGACCCGGCCCGGGCTGGTCCGCCTGCACGTCCACATTCTGGCCGACGACCGGTACCGGTACAGCATCAGCCTGCACGACTCCGCGGTGGACGGCTGGAGCATCACGCTCGTCCACACCAAGCTCTTCGAGACCTACTACCGGATGCTGGCCGGCGAGGAAGCCGGCCTCGCGGACGCGGACAACCACTTGCGGCGCCACGTCGAACTGGAGCGGGAGGTGCTCGCCTCCCCGGAAAGCAAACAGTTCTGGCAGGACGTGCTCGCCCAGGGCGCCGCGGAGCCGCTCCCTCGATGGGACGCTCCCGCCACGCAGGGCGAGGGCGTGCTCATGCATCCGGTGCCGTTGCCCGAGGGCCTTTCCGATCAGTTGCGGGAACTGGCCTCGGCCTTGGCCGTGCCGGTCAAGAACGTCCTCATGGCCGCGCACGTGAAGGTGATCGCCGCGCTCACCGGCCAGGACGAGGTGCTGACCGGGTACGAACACAGCGGCCGGCCCGAACGCGAGGGTGCGGACCAGGCGATCGGGATGTTCCTCAACACCTTGCCGTTCCGGACCCGAGTCGCGGGCGGCACCTGGACCGACCTCGTGCACCGGGTCCGGGACGCCGAGACCGGGCTGCTGCCGCACCGGCGCTATCCGATGGCGCAGATGAAGTTCGACGCGAAGGCGCCCGGCGGGCCGATGTTCGAGTCGATCTTCAATTTCACCCACTTCTACCCGATGAAGAAACTGAACGACCTGCCGGAATTCGCGCTGCTGGACATACGCATCGAAACGGAGACGGAGTTTCCGCTGCGAGCGGAGTTCGCACAGGACTACGCGACTGACGACGTGGTGCTCGAACTGCACCACCATGCCTCGGAGTTCTCGCCGGGATACATCGACCGGATCAGCGGCTACTACATCCGTGCGATGCAGCTGATGGTCCAGGACCCGGCAGAGGAGCACCAGGTTTCGCTTCTGCCGGAGGTCGAACGGAACTTCCAGCTGCGGGAGCTGGCCGGTCCGGTACGCGACACGCCGGACCGGTGCTTCCACCAGTTGTTCGAGGAGCAGGTTAGGGCGACGCCCGAGAGCGTGGCTCTCGTGCACCGCGGCGAGGAACTGAGCTATGCGGCGCTCAACCGGCGGGCGAACCGGGTCGCGCATGCGTTGCTGGAGAACGGCCTGACGCCCGAGGGGGTCGTAGCGGTCGCCACGTCGCGGGACCTGGACTGGGCAGTGGCGGTCATCGGCGTGCTCAAGGCGGGTGGCGTCTACCTGCCGGTCGATCCGGGATATCCCGCCGAGCGCATCGCGACCATGGTGCGGCAGAGCGGGTGCCGGCTGGTGCTGACCACCGCGGACGCGGGGCGGTCTGTGCAGGACGCGGTGGCGGAAACCGGAGCGTCGGCCCTTCGCATAGCGGCGATTCCAGCTGGTGCCGAGCATGACCCGGAGACGGAGGTGAAGGGCGGACACGCAGCCTATGTCTACTTCACTTCTGGTTCGACCGGGCTGCCGAAGGGCGCCGTGTGCGAGCACGCCGGCATGGTGAATCACCTTTTCGCCAAGATCGACGACATGGAAATCGACGAGCACAGCGTCGTTTTGCAGAGCGCTTCGCAATGTTTCGACATTTCGCTGTGGCAGCTCGTCGCCGCGCTGGCCGTCGGCGGCCGGACCGTGATCGCCGAGCAGGAGGCGGTGGCCGACGTCGCCCTCTTCGCCGAGCTCTTGCACCAGCAGAAGGTGTCCGTGCTCCAAGCAGTGCCCTCGTACCTCGATGTCCTGCTGGCGCACCTCGCCGCGAATCCCCGGCCGCTCGAGCGGCTGCGCCGGATCTCAGTGACCGGCGAGGCGGTGAAGAAGAGTCTGCTGGAGCGGTGGTTCGCCCGGTTCCCGACAGTGCCCGTCGTCAATGCGTACGGCCTCACCGAGACCTCGGACGATTTCACCCACGAGGTGCTGCACGCCCCGCCGGTCACCGACCACGTGCCGGTGGGACGGCCGGTGCGCAACATGTCCGTCTACGTCCTCGGGACGGACGGGCTTCCCGTCCCGCTCGGCAGCCGCGGCGAGATCGTGTGCTCCGGGGTCGGCACGGGACGCGGCTACATCAACGATCCGGGCCGCACCGAGCTGTCCTTCGCCACCGACCCACTGGCCCCGGGGAACCGGATCTACCGCACCGGGGACTTCGGCCGCTGGATGCCCAGCGGCACACTGGAATTCCTGGGCCGCAAGGACGCCCAGGTGAAGGTCCGCGGCATGCGCGTCGAGACAGGCGAGATCGAGGCGGTGCTGCTCGCCTTCCCGGGGCTTCGCGACGCAGCCGTGGTGGTCGGTCAGGCCGGCGATCAGGCAAGTAAACTGGTGGGCTTCGTTGTCGCGGACCAACCGCTGGACCCGGCTGAGGTGTCGGCGTTCCTCGGCCGGTCGCTGCCGGCGTACATGATCCCCACTCAGCTCGAGCAGCTCGCCGCGCTCCCCGTCACCGAGAACGGGAAGGTGGACACCGCGGCGCTCCGGCTGACCGCCGGCCGGCTCAGCTCAGACGCCCGCCCGGCATTCGCCGCTCCGGCTTCAGCCACCGAGAAGGCCCTCGCCGAGGTATGGGAGGGCGTGCTCGGCCTGGAACCCGGCACGGTCGGCCGCGACGACCACTTCTTCGATCTCGGCGGCCATTCCTTGACGGCGATGCGGGTGATGGTCCGGGTCTTCGAGCGATTCCGGACCGACATCCCGCTGCGGACGCTGTTCGACTCGCCCACGGTGGCCGCTCTCGCGGAGACGATCGAGCAGGTGATCGCCTCCGAGGGACAAGCCACGGAGGGCGCCATCGCGCGGGCCGAGCGGCCGCAGCGGATACCGCTGTCCTTCGCGCAGCAGCGCATGTGGTTCATGGACCAGCTCGTCCCCGGCAGTTCGTTCTTCAACATCGGCGAGAGCGTTCGCCTTGCCGGTCGCCTCGACGTGCCCGCATTGCAGACCGCGCTGGACGAAGTTGTTCAGCGGCACGAGGTGCTGCGCACCCGCTATCCGAGCGTGGACGGCGAGCCGCACCAGGAAGTCGCCGAAACGGTTTCCGTTCCGCTGGAAACCGTGCGCTGCCAGAACGAGCAGGGGGCCCGCGCCTTCGTCGCCGAGCAGGTCGACCGCCCGTTCAAGCTCGCCACCGGGCCGGTGCTGCGGGCCGGTCTCGTCCAGCTGGCCGACGACGACCACATCCTGTGGATCTGCGTCCATCACATCGCGTTCGACGGCTGGTCCATCCCGGTTCTGTTCCGGGAGATCTCCGGGATCTACACGCAGCTCGAGAACGGGCAGCGGGCGGGTCTCGACCCGTTGCCGGTGCAGTACGCGGACTTTGCCATCTGGCACCTGGACTGGTTCGCCGGCGCGGTCCGCGACCGTCAACTGGACTACTGGCGCGAGCAGTTGGAAGGCGCCCCACAGGCGCTCTGCCTGCCCGCTGACCTGCCGCGCCCGAAGAGGCTGAGCCAGTCCGGCGCGGCGCTGGAGCTGGAGCTCGGCCCGGCAGTCTCCGACGGGCTGCGGGAGCTGGCCCGCAGCGAGGGCTGCACACCGTACATGGTGCTGCTCTCGCTCTTCGGAATCCTGTTGAGCCGCAACGGATCCGGCGAGGACATCCCGGTGGCGACCCCGATCGCGGGCCGTACCCGGTACGAGACGGAGAAGATGATCGGTCTCTTCTTCAACACGCTGGTCCTGCGGCTCGACCTGTCCGGCGGGCCGACCTTCCGGGAACTGCTGCGCCGGACCCGGAAGACCGCACTGGACGCCTACGAGCACCAGGACCTGCCGTTCGACCAGCTGGTGGACGCCCTGCGCCCGGCACGGGACCTGAGCCGTAACCCGTTGGCCCAGGTGATGTTCCAGCTCCTGAACACCGGGCGGGAGGACGACGACCTCGCGCTTCCGGGGGTGTCCGTCACCGAGTTCGACGGCGTGCCCACGACCACACACCTCGACCTGGAGTGGTACTTGCGAGAAGAGCCCGACGCCTTCGCCGGCACGATCGTCTACTCCACCGATCTTTTCGAACGGGAGACGATCGCCCGTCTGCTCGCCGAATACCGGCTGCTGGCGGCGGAGGCGGTGCGGGCTCCGGACAGCGATCTCCGCACTGCCGAGCTGGCTGACCCGGGTGCAGCGGCACAGCCGGGCCGAGCACTGTCGCACGATGAAACGGCCGAGGAAATCAGGCGGATCTGGGCCGCTGTGCTGGAACGCGACGAGATCTCGTTCGACGACGACTTCTTCGACCTGGGCGGTAAGTCGTTGCTGGCCACCAGGATCGTCGCGCGCATCAGCGCTGCCTTCGGGGTCGACCTGCCGCTGGGCGAGCTGTTCGAGCGGTCGACCATCGCCGGGCTCGCGGACGCCGTGGCCGAGTTGCAGGAGGCCGACGGAAAGGCCGCTCCGCAGTGAAGACCGCCGCCCGGACACCCAACGACTCACGACAAGGAAGAGACATGGGCGACCGCGAGGGCTCAGCCGACGAAGGACTCCTCGCTCGTCTCTGCGCCGGACTGTCCTACTCGGGCACCACCGAGTACGGGAGCTGTATCCAGCAGGCGACCACCAACGTTCTGGAAGCGCAGGGTCTGCGGGGCGCCGCCGGCCTGATCGGGACGAGTTGGGGCTTCGGCTACCAGGCAGGTGACGTCCGGCTGCGCGCCGGTGAACGGTGGCTGGCCGCGGCGGCGCGGCTGTCCGGGCTGGACATCACCCGGCTGCGGCCTGGTTCCGCCGAGGCGGCGTTCGACCTCGAACAGGCCGCGCTGGCGGACGGGGCGCCGGCGGTGGTAGCCGTCGACTCGTACGACATCCCGTCGCCGTATCAGGGAACGACCCATCTGATGCACGCGTTGATCCTGGTCGGCGCCGACGCCGACACGGTCACGGTTCTCGACCCGATGAACCGGCCCGAACCGGCCCGCATGAGCCGTGCCGCGTATCGGCATTCCCGCGGCAGCGCAGTGGTGGCGGGGTACGACCTGATCGTCTCGCGGGGCAGCGTGGACCGTCCGGTCTCGGCCCTCGACGCGGTCGGCGAGCTGTACGCCGACGCGGTGGCCCGGCACGAAGCCGACCTGGACGAGTTCGATCGCTTCGTCAGGGATGTCGAGGCGGGCCGGGTCGCGCCGGACTTGGCGGACGTGGCCGCGGAACGCACCTACGCGCAACGGGTGCTGGCGACCGCAAGCCGGGAACGGCCGGAACTGCAGGCTTCGGCGACCGCCATGGACACCCTGGCGCGGCGCTGGTATTTCGCGCACACCGTCGCCATGGAAGGCGGCGCCGGGGTATCGGGACGCATGCCCAAGATTCTTCGCGCATTGAAGGAACGGGAGATCCAAGTGCTCAACGAGTTCACCGATACGGTGCGGGCGGCCGATCTGGTGCCCGCGGGCGGCGCCGAGGTGCCGTCGGGGCTGAGTGCATCGATCCGTTCCGTGCTCGAAAGCCAGACCTCGATCGCGGTCGAGGGGCTCGGGCCGGACGACAACCTGTGGTCCGCGGGACTCACCTCCCTCGAGTCCGTGCGGGCGATGATGGCCATCGAGGACGAACTCCGGCTGGAATTCCCGCCGTCGTTGCTCGGCCGCGCCACCTTCGAGTCGCTTTCCAGCATCGAGCAGGCGGTCGTCGCGGTGCTCACCGGGTCTGCCGACGGCGTCGCGTCCAGCAACGGAGGAACCCGATGACCGGTTCGTCAACAGTCCGGGCGGGAAGGGACGAGATGGTCGCCGCCGCGGTCGAGGCGGCTCGCACGACTCTCGCGGTCCACGCGGACGAGGTCGACAGAAGCGCTGTGTTCCCCGCGAAATCCGTTGCGGCATTGGCGCACACCGGATTGCTGAGCGCCGCGCTGCCTCAGCGGTTCGGCGGGGCCGGCCTGAGCGCCGCGGACCTTGCCGAGATCGGCCGGGCCCTGGGCCGCGGGTGCGGTTCGACCGCGATGATCTGGGCCATGCACCAGGTCCAGGTCGCCTGTGTCGCCAAGCATTCGGCCGGCTCCACGACGCTGGAAGGACTGCTTGCCGTCCTGGCCGCCGGGGACGGGCTGATCGCCTCCGTCACCACCGAGCTCGGCGTCGGTGGCAGCCTGCGGGAAAGCCGCACCGCCTGCGTCGCGCAGGGGGACCGGGTGACCGTCGTCAAGGAAACTCCCACGGTCTCCTACTCGCAGATGGCCGATGCCTTCCTCGTCACTGCCCGCCGCAACCCGGATGCCGCTCCTGGCGAACAGGTGCTGGTGCTGGCCGGCAAGGACGACGCCACGCTGGAGAACGTCGGCGAATGGAACACCATGGGCATGCGCGGCACTCGCAGCCCCGGGTGCCGGATCACCGTCGACGTGCCGGAGACCCAGGTGCTCCCGGTGCCGTTCGCCGAGATCGCGGCGCGGACCATGGTGCCGCTGTCCCACATCCTGTGGAGCGCGGTGTGGATCGGGATCGCCGAGGAAGCCGCCGGACGCGCCGTCCGGATGCTGCGCCGCAGCCGGCGCAACCACGGGCCAGAGCGCGGCCCCGACTTGCGGCTGGCCGCGATCGGCGAGCGGCTCGGCCTGCTCGACGGCCTGCTCAAGCTGGTCGCCGACGGATACGACCGGCTCGCGCTGGACCCGGCCGGTGAGCCCAGCGCCGATTTCGCGATCGAGATCAACAATCTCAAGCTGGCCGCGTCGGTCGAAACGGTGAAGGTGGCCGAGACCGCGTTGGAGATCTGCGGGATGGCCGGCTACCAGGAGCACACAAGCCTGTCGGTGTCTCGGATGCTCCGCGATCTGTACTCGGCCCGGCTGATGATCTCCAACAGCCGGCTGCTGGAAACCAATGCAACCTCGATGCTGATGAGGCGTTATGGCTGAGCTTTCCGTCCCTGTCGCGTTCGACCCGGCGAACCTCTCCCTCGACAGCTCTGTTCCGGGACTGGCGCTTTTCGACGGGACGCACGAGGCGCTGATCGACGCCCTGCACGTGTCGATCGGCCGGTTCGCGGCCGCCGAGCCGGCGCACCGGATCGGGGTGCCGCAGGTGATTTCCCGGGCGCTGCTGGAGCGTCTCGGTTACGTGGAATCGTTCCCGCAGCTGCTCGGCACGGTCTTCACCTACGAAGGCGACGACCGGCAGTGGCGCGAGATCGTGCCCGCGCTGCGCCGCGGCGAGCCGTGGACGCAGCGGCACGAACTCACCGACGCGGTGCTGCTTCCCGCGGTTTGCTACCACCTCTACCCGCAGCTCGCGGGTGCTGAACTGACCGCGCCCGCGGTCTTCGACCTGACCGGCCAGTGCTACCGCCACGAACGCACTGCTGAACCGGGCCGGCTGCGTGCCTTCCGGATGCGCGAGCTGATCCGGATCGACGCCCCGGACGCCACGGTGGCCTGGCGGGACGGCTGGACCGAACGGGCTCGCGACTGGCTCGGCTCGCTCGGCCTCACCGCGTCGATCGTGCCTGCCAGCGATCCGTTCTTCGGTTCGGCGGAACGGTTGATGGGCTCGATGCAGCGGGCCGAGCAGCTGAAATGGGAGCTGGTGGTGGAGGTCGCCGACGGGCTGTCCCAGGCGGTGGTGTCGTGCAACTACCACAAGAACCACTTCTCCGAGGAGTTCGGGTTCCGGATGAGCGGGGCCGAGGCGCACACCTCGTGCACTGCTTTCGGACTGGAGCGGATCGCGCTCGCGGTGCTGCACCGGCACGGTCACGACCGCCGGAACTGGCCTGCCGAGCTGGCCGGTGCAGCGGCGCCCGTCCCCGGACTCGACGGCCGCCCGTGACCGCTCCCGCCGAGGATTGTGGAGATCCCATGTTCAAGGTCGTGAAGAACGCCGAGGCGGTCCATTCCCTGTGGCCGCAGGCAAAACCTGTGCCGGAGGGCTGGCAGGAGACCGGTGCGCAGGGCAGCGAGCAAGACTGCCTCGCCGACATCGCCGCGCGCTGGGAAGGCCCAACCGGTGCTGTGCCGCAGCACGGTCCGGCGACCTGCCTGCACGAGCGTTTCGAGGAGCGGGCGCGGGAGGACGGCGAAGCGGTCGCCCTGGTCGACGGTTCGCGAACGGTCACCTACCGGGAACTCAACCGTGCCGCCAACCAGCTGGCGCACCGGCTGCGGAACTCCGGCGTCGGGCCGGAAAGCCTGGTCGGGGTGTGCGCGCGGCGCGGCGCCGAGCTGGTGGTCGCGCTGCTGGCTGTCCTCAAGGCAGGCGGCGGCTATCTGCCGCTCGACCCGGACTATCCCGGGGAACGGCTGCGGTACATCGTCGAGGACGCGGGCTGCCGGATCGTCGTCGGTCCCGAGGCTCTGCGCGGCACGGTCGAGGCGCCCGAGTGGGTGGCGCTGGACGACGCGAACCTCACCGCGCTGCCCGAGGACGACCTCGAGTCCGGAGCGGCCCCGGGCAACGTCGCCTACGTCATTTACACGTCCGGGTCGACCGGGGCGCCCAAGGGCGTGCTGGTCAGTCACGCCAATGTCACCAGGCTTTTCGAGGCGACGGAAGAAGAGTTCGGCTTCGGTCGGGACGACGTCTGGACGCTCTTCCACTCGTTCGCTTTCGACTTCTCCGTATGGGAGCTGTGGGGCGCACTGCTCTACGGCGGACGGCTGGTCGTCGTCTCGTACCCGACCAGCCGTGACCCGGAGGCGTTTCTGCGCCTGGTGCGCGGCGAAGGCGTCACCGTGCTCAACCAGACCCCCTCGGCGTTCCGGCAGTTGTCCCGCGCCGCGGAACTCGCGAGCTGGCCCGCGCTGCCCTTGCGCTTGGTGGTGTTCGGCGGCGAACGGCTCGAACTGGCCGGCCTCAGTGCCTGGTGGGAGCACTACGGCGACACCTCGCCGCAGCTGGTCAACATGTACGGCATCACCGAGACCACCGTGCATGTGACGCTGCGTCCGCTCGCGAAGGCGGACCTGGACCGCACCGTCAGCCCGATTGGCCGCCCGTTGGCCGACCTGTCCCTCCACGTGCTGGACGGGAATCTGGACCCGGTGCCGCCGGGCACCCGGGGAGAACTCTTCGTCGGCGGCGCCGGGGTGTCGCGCGGCTACCGGGGACGGCCGGAGCTGACCGCCCAGCGCTTCCTGCCCGATCCGTTCGGTCCGCCCGGCGCCCGGATGTACCGCACCGGGGATGTCGGCTCGGCGGCGGACAACGCCGAGTACCTCTTCCATGGCCGGGCCGACGACCAGGTCCAGCTGCATGGGTTCCGCATCGAGCCGGGGGAGGTCGAGGCCACCGTCCTCCGGCACAGCGAGGTGCGCGACTGCGCTGTCGCCGTCGTCGAACGCGCCAGCGGTGAGCCGGTGCTGGCCTGCTACTGGAGCCCGGCCCCGGACGCGACGGTCACCTCGGCCGAACTCCGTGCCGCGTTTGCCGATCAGCTACCGGCGCACATGGTGCCGTCGGCGTTCATCCGGCTGAACGCGTTGCCGATGACCGCCAACGGCAAGCTCGACACCGCGCAGTTGCCCGGACTCCGGGACGCCGAGCGGGCCGGCGAAGCGGACTTGGCCGCACCGCGCACCGAAACAGAGCACGCGCTCGCTCTGGTGTGGCGGGAGGTGCTGGATCTCGACGTGGTCGGCGTGGACGACAATTTCTTCACGATCGGCGGCGATTCCATCACGGCGCTGCCGTTGGTGCAGAAAGCCGAAGAGGCAGGCGTGCCGTTCGCGATCGAAGACCTGTTCGCGTACCCGACCATCGCGGAACTCGCCGAACGGGTGGCGACCCGAGACATCGGCTCGGCCCCGGTCGCCTCTCGAGAAGAGTCGGCTCTGTTGCCGGAGAGCTATCTGCGCACCTTGCCGCCGGAGGTGGAAGCGGCGTATCCGGCATCGGCGCTCCAGGGCGGCATCATCCTGCACAGCATGATGAGCGGCGATCCCACCTTGTACCACGATCTCGGCAGTGTCCGGGTGCGCGGTCTGCTCGACCCCGGCGCGCTGGACCGGGCTTGGCGGCGGCTGACCGGCCGGCACGAACTCCTGCGCTCGGCTTTCGACCTGACCGGCCACCGGGTCCCGGTTTACCAGGTGCACCGCTCCGTGGACGTGCCGGTGGAGATCCTCGACGCGCAACACCAGGATCCCGCCGAGTCCGTACGCGATTGGTGGCGCATGCAATGGAAACGCGGGTTCGATCTCGCCGCGGCCCCGCTCGTGCGCTGCCACGTCCACGATTTCGCGGACGGTTCGTTCCAGCTCTCCGTCTCGGCGCACCACTCCGTTCTCGACGGATGGAGCTTCTCCGTTCTGCTCAGCGAACTGCTCACGACGTACGACAACGAACTCGGCGGCACCCCGTCGGCGGACGCGCCCGCACTGCCCTTCCGGGAATTCGTCGCGCTGGAGCAGCAAGCGACTGCGTCGGAGCCTGCCAAGCAGTATTGGCAGCAGGTGCTCAAAGGTGCGGAGCCGCTTTCGTTCAGCCCGGCAGCCGCGACGGCTTCGGCCGGCGAGCCGCTGCCCGACCCCGATGTCACGATTGTCCTGGAAAGCGGTCTCACCCACCGGATCGAGGAGTTGGCGGCTTCGGTCGGAACCTCGGTCAAGAGCGTCTGTCTGGCGGCGCACCTGGCCGCGCTGCGGCGGCTCACCGGCCGCGAGGACGTGGTGACCGGCCTGGTCGCCAGCGGCCGTCCTGAGCGGGCCCACGCCCAGCGCAGCATCGGGGTCTTCCTGAACAGCGTCCCCGTCCGGGCCGACCTGGCGGGGCAAACCTGGCGCACCCTGGTCCGGCATGTTTCCGAGGCGGAGCGGGACCTGATGCCCCACCGGCGGTTCCCGCTGGTCGAGATCCAGCGGACGACCGGACAGGAGCCGTTCGCGGTCCTGTTCAACTTCACCTCCATGTACGTCTTGGACCTGCGGGACCGGCTGTCCCGGATCGCGGCGTCCGACTGGTGGTTCTCCGACCACAACAATCTCGCGGTCAACGTCGAGGTCGACTGCGATCCGGAATCGGGCCGATGGCAGCTGAGCGTCCGCGTCGACCGGCGGCGGGTCAGTCCGGACATCGCGGGCCGGTTGGCGGAACTGATCAACGAGGCGCTGGGGGAATGCGTCGACAGCCCGGATTCCCCGCTCTCCCGGGAGGGCTGACAGGGGACCCCTGAAGGGCTCCCTGGAAGGAGATGCGGTCGTGAGGAACGGCCCTGGTGGTTGGCACGCCGCCGGAACCCGGCCAGCTGTGTCGATGTCGATTTTTCGGGCGCAGCCCGAGTGAACCCTGACGAGAGAAGACTGCCACCCCATGTCCACTACGCCTGACGAGAATGCGAAGAGAGGCACCGACTTTCATCCGCTGCGGCTGCGCGACTTCCGTCTGCTTTTCATCGGCCGCACCCTGTCGACCCTGTCGGAGGCGCTGGTGCCCGCGGCGCTGGCCATCGCCGTCGTGCTCACCACCGGTTCGGCGACCGCCATGGGCATCACGCTGGCTTGCGCGACCGTGCCCCGGGTGGCGCTGATGCCGCTGGGCGGCGTCTTCGCCGACCGGTTTCAGGCGCGGCGGATGGCGATGAGCGCGGACCTCCTGCGCGTCTTCACCCAGGTCTTCGTGGGCATCGAACTGCTCAGCGCGTCGCCGGTGCTGTGGCACATCTGCGTCTCGCAGTTCCTCTACGGCGTGGCCTCGGCGTTCTCGATGCCGACTAGGTCGCCGATGGTGGTCGGCACGGTGCCGGAATGGGCCCGGCAACGCGCCAACGCGACGATGGGCTTCACCAAGGGTGCGGCGTGGGTGCTGGGGCCCGCGCTGGCCGGTTCCCTGATCTACCTGGTCGGCAGCGGCTGGGTGTTCGTCGTGGACGGCATAGCGTTCGCGATCAGCGCCGGGCTGCTCGCGATCACCACCGTGCGCCATGTGCCGGTCCCTCCCCAGACCCTGCGGAAGGACCTGGCCATCGGCTGGCGCGAGGTCGCCAGCCGGCGCTGGCTCTGGATGAGCCTCGTCGCCCATTCGGTGTGGAACTTCTGCGCCGGGATCCTGATGACGCTCGGACCGGTGATCGCGATCCTGCACCTCGGCGGCGAGAGCACCTGGATCTGGATCCTGCAGACGGGCGGGATCGGCCTGCTGGCCGGTTCGCTGCTGGCGAGCCGCATCCGGATGCGCCGCACCGTGATGTGGGCGAATCTCGCGCTGGCGACTTACGCGATCCCGTTGCTTCTCCTCGCGGTGCACGCCCCGGTGCCGTTGATCATCGCCGGATACGGGGTGGCCCAGGCGGCGCTGGGGTTCCTGAACCCCACTTGGGATACCGCGCTGCAGGAGCACGTGCCGGCGGACCGGCTGGCGCGGGTCGACTCCTACGACTGGCTGTTCTCGCTCGCCGCACAGCCGCTCGGCTACGCGGTGGCCCCGTTGCTCGCTGCGTGGTGGAGCCCGTCGGTACCGCTGACCGGGGCCGCGGTCCTGGTCCTCGTGGTCTGTCTGGTCGCGGGCACGACGCCGGCGGTCCGTGCCCTGACCTCCGGTGTGCCGGTCAAAGAGAGCACTCCGACGCCGGACGCGGTGAGCAACGGCTGACGGGTTCGTCCGCACGTCGCGGCTGCATTCGAATACATGGGCATCGAAGGGGGACTGTGAGATGACGAAACCAGCACGGCTTGTCGTCGTGTGCGGCCGCAGCGCCGCATCGGTCGGGGAATTGGTCGGCGGGCTGAAACCGCTGGGCGAGCTGGTCTTTCTCCTCGATACGTCCCCCTACAACGATCCGTTGCGCGCCTTGCTGGCCAAGGTCGGCACGGTGCTGGACATGGCACCGACGGCCGCGGCGACCGCGGAGCTGCTGCGACCGCTGCGGCCGGATGGCATAGTCACTTTCAGCGAGAGCCTGCTCCCGCTGACCGCGAGCCTCGCGGCCGCGCTCGAACTGCCGTTCCACAGCCCGGATAGCGTCGCCTTGCTGACAGACAAACACGAGCAACGGCGACGTCTCCGGGAACGAGGGGCGGACACAGTACGCACCCATCTGCTGACCTCGTCTTCCGATTGGCCGTCAGCGGTGGCGGAAGTCGGCCTTCCCGCGGTCCTCAAACCCGTGCGCAGCGAAGGCAGCCGGAACACGCACGCGGTGTCCGAGGATGCCGAAGGCAAGGCGCTTGTGCACGACCTGCTCGACAGTGGCCGCGAACGCGCGTTGGTGCTGGAGGAATTCCTGATCGGACGGGGGAGCGGGGCTCATGCGGGGTACGTATCGGTCGAGTCTTTGGCCTCCCGCGGCGTGGTCACGCATCTCGCGGTGACCGGCAAATACCCCATGATGGCCCCGTTCCGGGAAACCGGGCAGTTCTGGCCGTCCGCGCTGAACTCCGCCGAGGAACGGGAAGTACTCGACCTGGCCTCCCGCGCCGTCGATGCGCTGGGCGTGCGGACCGGGCTGCTGCACACGGAAATCATCCTGACTGCCGACGGCCCGCACATCATCGAGGTCAACGGCAGGCTGGGCGGGCTCGTCAACGACCTCGCCGTCCGGGCGGCCGGGGTCAGCCTGGTGCGGCTGGCCGGCCAGGTCGCGCTCGGCGAGCACGTCGTGCCCGAGCCCATCAAACCTCGGGAAGTGTTCTACCAATTCACGCATCTCGCGCCGCTCGAGCGGGTCCGGTTCGTCAAAGCCGACGGACACGGCGTCATCCGCAGGCTGCCCGGGGTCGACACGCACCGGCCGTTGGTCCAGGCAGGCGACTGGCTCGACGGCGGGACCGGGTGGACGATGCTGGACCTGCTCACCGGTCGGGCGGCGTCGCACGGCGAAATGAGCGCGCTGATCGACCGGGCGCTGGACACGGTCGAGTTCACCTTTGCGACGCCCGGCGGGGACATCGAAACCCTTTCCGGCCGCGCCTGCTCGCCGTGGGCCGCGCCCTCGTGAACCGCGGAACTGATCCACCGGCCAGAAATGGCAATCGTAAGAGAATTGTCGGTGCAAAGGCTGTCAGTTATGCATAGGTCATATTCGCGCGGCCGCACCGTCGGCGCGCCCCAGGATCTCTTGATAGACGACGCTTTCGTGGATCTGTCTCCGATGGTGCGCCGCCGGCTCGCGCTGAAATGCGAGGGATTCAATTTCTCCGGTTCGGTGAAGGCCAAGTCCGCGCTGCGGATGGTGAACGATTCCGAGGACGCGGGCCTGCTGCGGCCGGGGTCGGCCTTCGTCGAATCGTCCTCCGGCAGCCTCGGCGTCGCGTTAAGCATGATCGCCGCCCACCGCGGCTACCGGTTCACCTGTGTCACCGACAGCCGGTGCAACGAGCGGAACGTGCGGCTGATGGAGGCGTACGGCGCCGAGGTCGTCGTCATCGCCGAGCCGCACCCGGTGGAAGGGCTGCTGGGCAGCAGGATCCGGTACATCCAGGAGCTGTGCCGCAGCGACCCGGGAATCCTCTGGCTGAACCAGTATGCGAATGATTCCAACTGGCGGGCGCACTACCAGACGACCGGGCCCGCGGTGGCCGGAGCCTTTCCCGACCTGGAATTCCTGTTCATCGGGGCGGGAACCACCGGAACGCTCACCGGATGTGCCCGGTATCTCAAGAAGATCGGGCACCCCGCCCGCATCGTCGCGGTGGACAGCGTCGGGTCGGTGACCTTCGGCGGGCTTTCCGGCCCCCGGTACATTCCCGGGCTGGGCACCGGCAGGCGTCCGGAAATCGTCGACGAAAGCGTCGTCGACGAGATCCTCCTGGTGCCTGAGCGGGAGGCGATCCGGATGTGCCGGTTCCTCGCCAAGAAGGGCTGTCTCCTCGGCGGGTCGACCGGGACCGTGGTGGCCGGAGCCTGGCAGCGGCTGTCCGCCGAACGCGACGATGTCCAGGCGCTCGGCATCGCCGCCGATCTCGGCGAGCGCTACCTCGACTCGGTCTACGACGACAAATGGGTGCGTGCCCGGTTCGGCGAGATCGGGGAATTCGATCCCGACGAGGAGAACCTGGCCGCTGCCGCTGCCGCTGCCGCCGCTGCTGCCGCCGCTGGCGACGCGATCTGCGGATGAGCCCGGCCCACTCGTTTTCTTCCGTTCCGCACCACTCTGTCCGCACATTCTGAGGAGCTTTTTTCGTGCCCACTCCTGAATTCGCTGTCATCGCCGGCGAGACGGTCCACGGCATCCTGGCCGGCCAGGAAGCCGAGGTGCTCGAGGTGGTCCGCGGCGCCTACCTGGCGCACGGGGACGGCCAGAGCGTAAACCCGCCCAGCTACTTCCTGCGCTACCCGGACCGCCCGGCGGACCGGATCATCGCGCTGCCCGCCTCGCTCGGCGGCGGGTTCGACGTGGACGGCGTCAAGTGGATCTCCAGCTTCCCCGGCAACGTCGCGGCCGGGATTCCGCGGGCGTCGGCGGTGCTGATCCTCAACGACCACGAGACCGGCTACCCGTTCGCCTGTCTGGAGAGCTCCATCATCAGCGCCGCCCGGACCGCTGCGTCGGCAGCGCTGGCCGCAGCCGAGCTGCACCGCGACCGGCCGCGCCCGCGCACGATCACGTTCTTCGGCACCGGCCTGATCGCCCGGTACATCCACACCTACCTGCGCGGCACGGGCTGGGATTTCGACGAGATCACCGTCTACGACCACCACCGCGAGTACGCCGATGCGTTCGCCGGCTATCTCGACGGGCACGACAAGGCGAACGTTGTGGTCGCCGAGGGTCCGGAACCGGCCGTTCGCGCGGCCGGGCTGATCGTGTTCGCCACCACGGCCGGCGCGCCGCACGTCCACGAGCCCGGCTGGTTCGCGCACAACCCGACAGTCCTCCACGTTTCGTTGCGCGATCTCGATCCCGCCATCCTGCGCGGAGCGGTGAACGTGCTGGACGACGTGGAGCACTGCCTCAAGGCCAACACCTCCCCGCACCTGCTCGAACAGGCCGACGGCAACCGGGACTTCGTGGACGCGACCCTCTGTGACGTGCTGCGGGGCTTCGAGCCCGACCGCGGCAAGCCGATCGTGTTCTCCCCGTTCGGCCTTGGCGTGCTGGACCTGGCCATCGGCGCGCACGTGTACCGCCGAGCCGTCGATCGCGGACTCGCGAGCCCGGTGCCGGGCTTCTTCCACGACCTGGACCGGTATCGCTGATGGTTGGCTCGGTCCACCGTCGGCCAGATCCCCTACCTGGGCTACCGCGCTGGTAGTCCTGCCGGATCACGACTTCGCGGTCACCCGGGAACTGGCGCATCTCCGCCCGCCCCTGACGTTGGAATTCCCGCAGCAGCCCGCAGCAGCCCGCAGCAGCCCGCAGCACGCCGCGGAGCCCCGGCATTGTTTCGTTCTGCCCGACTTCGTTGTGATTGGTCAGATGTCCTGGACGGCGAAGGCGCCTTCATCCCGGCGCAGGTCGGACCCCCTAGCGGGCCCGCGCCACCCGGCGCTCGTCCCACACCGGCTCGGTCGTCTCGCGCACCACGCCGTCCGAGCCGAACACTAGTGCCGCATCAAGCAACGTTCGCCCTGTTCACGACCTCGCGGAGGCGTTCGTCGGCGGCGTGCTTGTTCCGCCAGATGATGTAGCGGCGGATCATGCTGCCTTGCTCCTTGTGGCTGGCGTGGT
>NZ_JBQQCG010000260.1:0-638 GCF_052245575.1 Streptomyces sp. 2A115
CGTGCACCTGGCCCTCCAGCTGGACCAGCTGCTGCTGGGCCTGGGAACCGGCGCCGCCGATGTGGTCCTTGATGTACGCCGTCGTCGCGGAGGCGGCGATGGTGTTCAGCAGGGCCGTACCGATCGCGCCGCCCACCTGCTGCGAGGTGTTGACCATCGCGGAGGCGACACCGGAGTCACGCGGCTCGACACCGTGCGTGGACAGGGAGAGGGCGGGCATGAACGCCGTACCCATGCCGAGGCCGAGCAGGATCAGCCCCGGCAGGATGACACTGGCGTACGAGGTGCCGAGCTCCAGCTGGGTGAGGAAGAGCATGCCGGCCGCGGCGACCAGGAAGCCCGGAGCCATCAGCAGGCGCGGCGGGACCCGGGTTATCAGGCGGGTGCCGATCTGGGTGGAGCCCACCATCAGGCCGCCGATCAACGGCAGGAAGGCGAGGCCGGTCTTGACCGGCGAGTAGCCCAGCACGAGCTGCAGGTAGTAGGTCAGGAAGAGGAACAGGCCGAACAACGCGATGATCGCGAGGCCGAGGGAGAGGTAGACGCCTCCGCGGTTGCGCTCGGTGATGACGCGCAGCGGCAGCAGCGGGGCCTTGACCTTGGACTCGGTGAAGACGAACGCGGCGAGCAGCACCACC
>NZ_JBQQCG010000261.1:0-636 GCF_052245575.1 Streptomyces sp. 2A115
CATGCAGCGCGCCTGAGGGCCGCGCTGACAGCCGGCAGCGACACCCCCCGAGCCGCCCGGATTCTCGCCGAACTCCAGGAACACAGCCCCGAGTTCGTCCGCATGTGGGAACTGCAGGAAGTCGCCCGCTACGGCAACTGCAAGACCATCCTCCATCCCGAACTCGGCCGCATCGACCTCGACGCCCAGCTCCTGTACACCGAGAACCGCGCCCAGACCCTGGTGGTGCTGACCACCCGCCCCGGCACGGAGAGCCACAGCAAACTCGAACTGCTCTCCGTCATCGGACACCAGCAGCTCACCCCCTGACGTCCTGGACCGGGGACCGGGCAAGGCTCGGCACGGGAAGGGCCGGACAAGGGCACCCCTGAAATGGTGTAACCCGCACGGCTTTTGCTTTGCGCTCTACGGGTTCACGATCCTCACTGACAGCAACTGACGGACCCCCGGGCACGCCTGTCACCCACTCAGGTGATGGTGCAACACATGTGGCGCCTCCTGCACCTCTCCCTAGTAGGGCTTGGTCAGGTCGGTTGAGGTGGTGCGTGTCCTTCCGGCCCGGTGTGGCGTTGAGTGTGTGTGACTCCGGACGAGATTGCTGTGGTGCGTGGTGAGTTGGAGGCGTTCGCGGCGGAG
>NZ_JBQQCG010000262.1:0-625 GCF_052245575.1 Streptomyces sp. 2A115
CGTACGTGTTCGGTTTCGAGGGTCCGGCGGTCACGTTGGATACGGCGTGTTCGTCGTCGTTGGTGGCGATGCATCTGGCCGCGCAGGCGCTGCGGCAGGGTGAGTGCTCGATGGCGTTGGCCGGCGGCGCGACGGTGATGGCGACGCCAGGTGCCTTTGTGGAGTTCTCCCGGCAGCGGGGCCTGGCCACCGACGGGCGGTGCAAGGCGTACGCGGACGGCGCGGATGGCACGGGCTGGGCCGAGGGTGTGGGTGTGGTGGTGCTGGAGCGGTTGTCGGTGGCGCGGGAGCGTGGGCACCGGGTGCTGGCGGTGCTGCGGGGCAGTGCGGTGAACCAGGACGGTGCCTCGAATGGTCTGACGGCGCCGAACGGGCCGTCGCAGCAGCGGGTGATCCGTAGGGCGCTGGCCAGTGCCGGGCTTTCCCCCTCTGAGGTGGATGTGGTCGAGGGTCATGGCACGGGGACGGTGTTGGGTGATCCGATCGAGGCGCAGGCGCTGTTGGCCACCTACGGGCGGGACCGGGACCCGGAGCGCCCGTTGTGGCTGGGGTCGTTGAAGTCGAATGTCGGTCATACGCAGGCGGCTGCGGGTGTGGCGGGCGTGATCAAGATGGTGCAGGCGCT
>NZ_JBQQCG010000263.1:0-616 GCF_052245575.1 Streptomyces sp. 2A115
AAGTCGCGCAAGACATCGCGGAAGTCGGCGGAGTACACCACCAGCGGGTTCCGCTTCCGCGACGGCCGGCTGACCCTGGCGAAGATGGCGGACCCGCTGGACATCGTGTGGTCCCGGCCGCTGCCCGCGGGGGTGAAGCCGTCCACGGTGACCGTGTCGCAGGACGCGGCCGGACGCTGGTACGTCTCGCTGCTGTGCGAGGACCCCCACGTCACACCGCTCCCCGCCACCGACCGCGCCATCGGAATCGATGTCGGCCTCAACCACCTGCTGACCCTGTCCACCGGTGAGAAGATCGCCAACCCCCGGCACGAGCGCCGCGACCGCGCCCGGCTGGCCAAGGCTCAGCGGGGGCTGTCCCGCACGGCCAAGGGCGACGGACCCAACCGCCGTAAAGCCCGGCGCAAGGTCGCCACAATCCACGCCCGGATTGCCGACCGGCGCCGGGACATGCTCCACAAGCTGACCACTGGTCTCGTGCGTGACAATCAAACGCTCGTGATCGAGGACCTGACCGTGCGCACCATGGTCAAAAACCACACCCTCGCCCGGGCCATCTCGGACGCGAGCTGGGGCGAGTTCCGCTCGATGCTGGAGTACAAGGCTGCCTGGTACG
>NZ_JBQQCG010000264.1:0-578 GCF_052245575.1 Streptomyces sp. 2A115
AGCTTGGCGTTTAACGTCGCAGGTCACTCGACCTGCTGAGATCCTCGGAAACCGGCGGCACGTGACGCGGCCGTTCTTCACGCTTCGAGATGTCGAGTAACGAAGCACGAAAGAACGGCCGCTGCTATGAGTCTCCCCGTCGACGCGCCCGCAGGCGAGGCATTGAGCGTGTTGTCCCGCTTTCGGGTCGACTTCTACGACTGCCTGTACCGCCGTGCCGATGCGCTCTTCGAGCTCACCGACGCGATCTTGTGCGCGGACGGGCCGGTGAAGACCCTGGTCGAGCTCTGCCTGGCGGTCGAGCACCGACGGGGGCACGGGGCCCTGTATGCCGCGTTGGACCGGGGCTGGCTGGAGCCGACGCGGCTGCGCCGCACGCTGGCCGGCCTGCCACTGCCACGGGCGGCCGACGGGCGGATCGTGCTGGCCGTGGATGTCAGCAACTGGCTCCGCCCGGACGCCCCGACCAGCGACGACCGGCTGTTCTGTCACGTCTACGGGCGCGGAGACCGCAAGACGGATCAGTTCGTGCCGGGCTGGCCGTACTCCTTCGTCGCCGCCCTGGAGACCGGCCGGAC
>NZ_JBQQCG010000265.1:0-570 GCF_052245575.1 Streptomyces sp. 2A115
TGGTGATCGTGGGCATGGGGTGCCGTTTCCCCGGTGGTGTGACCTCGCCCGAGGATCTGTGGCGGTTGGTGGCCGATGGCACGGACGCCATCGGCGACTTTCCCGCCGACCGGGGCTGGAACCTCGACAAGCTGTACGATCCCGACCCCGAGCACAAGGGGACGACGTACACCAGGCGCGGCGGATTCCTGTACGAGGCGGGAGAGTTCGACGCCGACTTCTTCGGCATGAGCCCCCGTGAAGCCCTCGCCACCGACCCCCAGCAGCGGCTGCTCCTGCAGATCACCTGGGAGGCGCTGGAGCGCGCCGGCATCGATCCGCACACGCTGAAGGACTCCGACACAGGTGTCTTCATAGGCGCCATGTACGACGACTACGCGGCGCGACTGCGCACCGCTCCCGAGGACGTCGAGGGCCTGCTCCTCGCGGGCAATCAGTCAAGCGTGGCGTCGGGGCGGATCGCGTACGTGCTGGGGTTGCGGGGGCCGGCGCTGACGGTGGACACGGCGTGTTCGTCGTCGTTGGTGGCGTTGGATCTCGCGGTGCGTGCGGTGCGGTCGGGGGAGTGCT
>NZ_JBQQCG010000266.1:0-564 GCF_052245575.1 Streptomyces sp. 2A115
ACCGGCTCCCGGTCGGTGGAGGTCTACTCGCTGCGTGAGGACGTGGCTGACGAGGGTGGCACGGACGTATGGACGCGGCACGCCACCGGAGTGCTGTCGACCTCGCCGACGGCCCATGGGAGGGAATTCGATTTCGCCGCGTGGCCGCCGTCCGGCGCGCAGAAAGTCGATCTGGATGTCGGCGACTTCTATACCGATCTGCTTGAGCGCGGTGTCGGTTATGGTCCGGCGTTCCAGGGGGTGCGGGCGGTCTGGCGGCGTGGTGAGGAGATCTTCGCCGAGGTCGCCCTGCCCGAGGAACAGCGCAAGGAGGCCGGCGGGTTCGGTATCCATCCGGCGCTCCTGGACGCGGCCCTGCAAGTGGGGACGATCGGCGGCCACGCGGACGAGGGCGTGGCGGAGTCCGGGGCTCCGGTGTTGGCGTTTGCGTGGAACGGGCTGGTGTTGCATGCCGTGGGTGCTTCGGCACTGCGGGTACGGGTCGCGCCGTGTGGCCCGGACGCGTTGTCGGTCGAGGCTGCCGACGAGGCGGGTGGTCTGGTGGTGACGATGGACTCGCTGGTG
>NZ_JBQQCG010000267.1:0-559 GCF_052245575.1 Streptomyces sp. 2A115
ACCTGCTCGAACTTGCACTGCAACTCGGCAGCGGAAACGCGGACTTGCGAAGGCACAGTCACATTCCAGCGTCCCACTGACGACTGTCCCGCAGGTCAACTCTGACAGTTATTCACGGACAGGCCCCCGCGGTGCCGGTGTACTGCCGCGACACACACGCCGAAGCCGTCCCGTCCTTGAGGAACCCGGTGTCGTCGAAGACCAGGGCCTCGGGCCCGATCGCCTCCTCCATCCGCCAGGCAAGCTGGGCCCGGATGTGTGCCGGGTCCCAGGGGCTGGTGGTGATGAAGTTGGCCAGTGCCTGCCGGTTCCCGTCTTCACCCAGCCGGGCGGCCATCGGCTCGACCGACTTACGCTTGCCGTCGGTCAGCAGCCCCCGCAGATACACCTGCCCCCACCGGCGCTGATCCTTGCGCGCAAACGGCTCGAACACCTCCGCCGCGAACGCCTCCAACTCACCACGCACCACAGCAATCTCGTCCGGAGTCACACACACTCAACGCCACACCGGGCCGGAAGGACACGCACCACCTCAACCGACCTGACCAAGCCCTACTAG
>NZ_JBQQCG010000268.1:0-553 GCF_052245575.1 Streptomyces sp. 2A115
GTCCGGCCGGTCTCCAGGGCGGCGACGAAGGAGTACGGCCAGCCCGGCACGAACTGATCCGTCTTGCGGTCTCCGCGCCCGTAGACGTGACAGAACAGCCGGTCGTCGCTGGTCGGGGCGTCCGGGCTGGTCTCCAGCGCGGGACACGAGGGGCGTGGACAACACAGCGATGGAGCGGTTCGTACCGAGGTTCCAGGGCCAGCCGTGGTTCGACGGCTTGCGCGTGCTGCACGTCTACCTGCTGCCGGAGCCCGGCGTCGACGACGACCTTCTCGCCCTCGTGCATTGTAGGTTCGCAATTCGGATGTCCCTTTCTCATTGACGGTGACCCCTGTCCGGCCCGTGGGACACCGACGTGAGACGAACACCTGTCCTGTCGCACTCAAGCCGACGGATCAGTGACCGGATTTGCATCTGGCCGTTGAGTGAGTGGTGTGCATCGTGAAGTTGCTGGTCACGGATCTGGTTTGAGGGTCGGGAGAGTTACTCGCGCTGGTCGTCGGCCGGTGTCCACGGCGAAGATCGTCTGACATGTCGTTCAGAGCCGTCCTCG
>NZ_JBQQCG010000269.1:0-534 GCF_052245575.1 Streptomyces sp. 2A115
GACGGCCAGCAGACCGATGGACAGCGACACGCGGGCGCCGTAGACGACGTTGGCGTAGTAGTCGCAACCCTGCAGGTCCGTTCCGAACCAGTGCTCCGCGCTGGGCGGGAGACGGGTGTCCGACAGGTCGCAGGCCCGCGGATCGATCCCGCGAGCGAACACCTGCGGCACCACCGCCATCGCGACGAGAACGATGGTGATGACGGCTCCGAACCAGAAGAACGCGCTGCGGCGCAGCTTCTTCCACGCGTTGCCCCACAGGCTCGCCTGGCCGACGAGCTCGACGGCCTCACCGGTCACGACATTTCCCGGCTCGCCTTCCTGCACGGCGTGCTGGCGGGCGGCCTCGGCGTTATTGGAATCCATCACCACTACTCGTATCTGATCCGTGGGTCGAGGAAGGCGTACAGCACGTCCACGACGAGATTGAAGAAGATGTAGAAGAAGACCATCAGCGTGACGATGCCGACGACCACTGCACCTTCCTGGTTCTGCACAGCGTCGAAGATGGCGCGGCCGAGCCCGGGAATGTTG